>NZ_JADDYG010000005.1:142111-164179 GCF_015163535.1 Vibrio sp. OPT46
CGTGGTTGAAAGTTCTGTGGTCGTTTAGCTGGAAAGCTGGCGTTGCACTTGCCGCTGTTTTGCTGTTTGTTGGGATTTACTTAGATAGTGTGGTGAAAGAACGCTTTGAAGGTCAGCTGTTTGAGCTGCCAACGGTGGTTTATGCCCGTATCTTGAATCTAAGCCCTGGTGAGAATATCACCATCCAAGAACTGCGCAACGAGCTAGATGTGTTGAATTACCGTAAAGTGAGTCAACCTCGTTACCCAGGCGAATATTCCTCTTCTTCCACTCGGATTGAATTGATTCGTCGTCCATTCGAGTTTGCCGATGGTCCCGAGCCGGATCGTCACATTATGCTGCATTTCTCTGATTCCGGCTTGCAACGTATTCAGTCTTTAGAATCTCGAGGAGACCTTGGTTACTTGCGCTTAGAACCGAAGATGTTGGGCATGCTGGAGAAAGACCGTGATGAACAGCGCCTTTTCTTACGTCGTGATCAGTTCCCTGAAATTTTGGTGGATGCACTGCTTGCGACCGAAGACCGGGATTTTTATCAACATGACGGGGTGTCACCGCTCGCGATTGCACGTGCATTGGTTGCGAACATTAAGGCGGGTCGTACTGTTCAAGGTGGTAGTACGCTGACTCAGCAATTGGCAAAAAACCTGTTTTTGACTCGTGATAAAACACTGTGGCGTAAAGTTCGAGAAGCGTATATCGCGCTAATTTTGGATTACCGTTACAGCAAAGATCGTATCTTAGAAGCCTACCTAAACGAAGTGTACCTAGGTCAAAGTGGAGGTGAAGCGATCCACGGGTTTGGCTTGGCGTCGCGTTACTATTTTGGGCAGCCAATTCAGGAGTTGCGAATCGATCAGCTGGCGATGTTAGTTGGGATGGTAAAAGGACCGTCTTACTACAACCCAATTCGTTACCCTGAGAGAACGAAAGAGCGTCGTGATCTCGTTCTGCGCCTGTTAATGCAGCAAAACATGTTGACTTCAGAGCAGTATGAACAAGCTGTAAGTCGTCCACTCGATACGCAAAGCAAGCCACGTATTGCGAGCCGTCAGCCAGCTTATTTCCAACAATTGAGTATTGAATTAAAAGAAAAAGTTGGGGAGCGATTTAAGGCAGAGACCGGACTGCGCGTATTTACGTCTCTGGACCCAGTATCGCAAAGCAAAATGGAACAAGCTATCGCGAAAAAGATCCCAGAACTAGCTAAACGGGGTGGTAAAGAGTTAGAAGCCGCTGCTGTGGCCGTTGATCGCCATAGTGGTGAAATCCGTGCGATGGTTGGTGGTAAACGTGTCGGTTATGAAGGCTTTAACCGAGCGCTCAATGCCAGTCGTCCAATTGGTTCTTTAGTGAAACCAGCGATTTACTTAACGGCTCTAGAACAACCGGATAAATACAACCTAGGCACGACGCTACACGACACGCCGTTAAGTCTGAAGAGCAGTAAAGGTAACGTGTGGACGCCGCGCAACTACGATAGAAAATATCGTGGTGATGTGCCACTTTACATTGCTTTAGCGAAATCACTTAACGTACCAACCGTGCGCTTAGGTATGGCACTTGGCATTCCTGAAGTGTCCAATACTTTAGAGCGTTTGGGCGTGAACAAAGACGAAATTCGCCCAGTGCCTTCGATGTTTTTGGGTTCGTTTTCTTTGACGCCATTCGAAGTTGCACAGATGTATCAGACTCTGACGAATTCAGGTAAGCGTGCAAAACTGACCGCTCTGCGCTCAGTCATGGATATGGAAGGTAATGTGCTGTATCAATCCTTGCCTCGTTCATCAAGAGCCGTGGATGAACAAGCTGCATGGCTAACGACCTACGCGATGAAACAAGGGGTTGCTCAAGGCACTGGCCGCTTCTTACAAAGCCAGTTTGGTTGGGCTGCATTGGCAGGAAAAACGGGTACCAGTAATGACAACCGCGATAGTTGGTTTGTCGGTGTTGATGGTCGTGAGGTGACGACAATTTGGCTAGGCCGCGACGATAATAAACCCGTGAATCTAACGGGGTCGAGTGGTGCATTACGAGTGTACGCAGAGTACTTGAAGCAGCGTATTCCTGAGCGCTTAGAGCTCCCATGGCCAAGAGAAATCACCACATTAGGGTTCAAGCCTACATCTGATGGAGGTTTAGAAATGAACTGCCGTAGTGATTACAAACTGCCGGTTTGGGATAAAACCGGTCAGATAAAGCAACAGTGTGAGAAGAAATCAAACTGGTTAAATAGCATATTTGATTGGTAGCATCGCCAAATCAACAACATTAGCTTGTTTATCTGATTAATTCTTAGTACATATTAGGGCGTGTTAGTACAGTACTGCTAGCACGCCCTACTTGATCAGATATTCAATAAAGGAAGAAGTGAATGTTCAAAAAGCTGTTATCAAGCCCATCGGTTCGCAACTTTGCGCTTTGGGTTAGTACCTTTTTGATGATCACTCCTTCTGTTTCCCTCGCAAACTCTCTAACAAAAACGGATGACTTGGAACCTCGACCAAAGGTGGCGGTTGTGCTCGCTGGTGGAGGAGCGAAAGGGGCGGCACACATTGGGGTTTTAAAAGCATTGGAAGAAATGCAGATCCCTGTCGATATTGTGACCGGTACCAGTATGGGCGCCTATGTGGGTGGGCTTTATGCCACGGGTATGAGTGCTGATGAAATCGAGAGTTTTATCTACACCGTCGATTGGGGCAGCGGTTATCGAGATCGTGTTGACCGTAGCCAACGTCGAGTTCGTGACAAAGAGTATGAAGACCGCTATCAAATTAATACCGATCTCGGCTTAAGGTTCGGTGAGGTACGAGCACCAACGGGTGTGGTGCAAGGCCAGAACATGTTGCGAGTATTGCGTGAGACTACAGGGAACTTAGGGCGATTCGATTCTTTTGATGATCTTGCCATTCCTTATCGTTCTGTTGCGACTGATATTCTTGCCCTAGAAGAAGTCGTACTGGGCAATGGTTACCTTGTGGACGCCATGATGGCTAGCATGTCTGTACCAGGAGCGCTTCCTCCCTATAAGCTCAATGGCCATATGCTTGTTGATGGCGGCGTCGTCAATAACATGCCTGTCGATGTGGCTCGCGCCATGGGGGCTGATGTCGTTATTGCCGTCGATATTAGCACCGACTACAAAACCGAAGATGAATTTACGGGGCTGTTTACTGTCGCGGACCAACTCTCTAACTATCTCGTTCGTCGTAGTACACAACAGCAAGTGGACGAGCTTGAACCTCAAGATATCTATATTCGTCCCAATGTGGGCACCATGGAAACCGTCGAGTTCGACAAAATGCCTTGGGCTTTTCAAGCTGGGTACGATATTACCAAGCAATTAAAAGACAAGCTGAAAGAGTTACGCTTGTCCAACGCGGACTATCAAAAATACATCGACCGCAAACAAGAAGTTCGTAAAACTCTGATTTATGGCGATCAGCGTGTGGTTGATGACATTGTGATTGTAAATAACACGCACTACAGCGATGTGTTGTTGACGAATCGTATTGAATTAGAAACCGGACGTCGTATTTCAACGGCCGAAATTGAGAAAGCCGTTGAAAACCTCTACGCGTTAGATCGGTTCGAGCTCATCACTTATCACTTTGAAGAGGTTGATGGTGAGACATTGTTGGTTTTTGATGTTAACGAGAAGTCGTGGGGGCCTAATTATCTCAACTTCCGATTTTTTCTTGAAGATGACTTCGATACAGATAGCCAGTACGGCATAGGGATATCAACCAACTTTACCAACTTGAACTCTCATGGCGCGGAGTTGGCGTTCAACGTAGAAATGGGCACGGATAAGCTGATTGAAGCTGAGTTGTATTCCCCTGTTTTATCTAGCCAAGAACTTTTTGTATCGGGGCGTATTTCCTATGGCAGTGAGAGCCGAAACTTACCTTTAACAGAGCCTCAAGCACCAGATTTAGAGTCAGTAAATGACTTTTTTCCGGTCACTTACGATGATTTTACAACAGAGGTAGCGATAGGTATCCAACCCACATTGTGGCAAGAACTTCGATTTGGCGCTCGCTACTCAACCGGAGATATTGAGCTTTCTACTTTGGCTTCTGCTGGTAAATTGGATTTTGAACGTCGTGGCCTGTTTGCCAATTATCGCCTAGATACACTCGATGATTTCGCATTTCCGACTCGTGGGCTTTTAGTCGATCTCGAATATTTAGTGTCTCATGATCAAAGTCCTCAGGGCGTTAGCCTTTTAGAAACTGACAAAATTATTGAAGATACCGTTTATGAAATCTCTGCACGATTTAAAGGTGCAGTGAGTCATCAGCGTCATACTTTAGTCGGACATGCTGAATATAGTTTTGTAGAGAGTAAAAACTCATCTTTACCGCTTGATCCCAGAGAGTTGGGCGGCTTTTTAAGTCTATCTGGAATCCCAAGAAATAGCCTGATCGGACAGAACTTATTTTTCAGCAGTTTGGTGTACCGATATAAGTGGTTTGATAATGATTTCGGATTGTTTGAAGCTCCAGTCTACCTGGGCGCATCGGTCGAATATGGCGGTGTTTGGTCTGATAATGATCTGAAACTAAACGAAGCGCCGCTTTACAATGCTGGCTCCATCTTCTTTGGTGTTGACTCACCAATAGGACCAATAATGTTGGCATACGGTCGTACCGAGCAAGATTTGGATGCAGTGTATTTGATCGTAGGAACATCGTTTAATTAATCGGGTATGAGAAAGCAAAAACTTGGCATATTTGGTCAAAATTAGCAGAACTTTAGTCGTAAGTTGCTATGTTGGTCAAAATGATAAGATTTTAATTTAAGGTTAAATTTGCTATTATTTTGCCCACAGTTTGGCCTCTACGGCGCTGTTTCTCAATCATAATTGAATGAAAACAAGGGCAATGGAGAGCCAAGTTTCCAAGGATGTTCACTCCTTTACTTTAACAATAGTAATAATAGAGGAGGAACCGCAATGAGAGGAAAAAGTCGTGCTTGAAGCCTACCGTAAACACGTCGAAGAGCGTGCTGCTGAAGGAGTTGTTCCTAAACCGCTAGACGCAGAACAAGTTGCTGGACTTGTAGAACTTCTGAAAAATCCCCCGCAAGGTGAAGAAGAAGTCATTCTTGACCTACTTGAAAACCGTATCCCTCCAGGTGTTGATGAAGCTGCTTATGTAAAAGCGGGTTTCCTAACAGCAGTAGCAAAAGGTGAAGTTAAATCACCATTAGTGAGTCGTGAAAAAGCGGCTGAACTGCTAGGCACTATGCAAGGTGGTTACAACATCGAACCGCTAGTTGAGCTATTGGATGATGAAGCACTGGCAGAGATCGCAGTAAAAGCGCTGTCTCATACGCTGCTGATGTTTGATGCTTTCTATGACGTAGAAGAGAAAGCGAAAGCAGGCAATGCGCATGCACAGAAAGTACTTCAATCATGGGCTGATGCTGAGTGGTTCCTTTCTAAGCCTAAGCTTGAAGAAAAAGTCACTCTAACCGTATTTAAAGTAACAGGTGAAACGAACACGGATGACCTTTCACCTGCACCTGACGCTTGGTCTCGCCCTGATATTCCAGTACACGCACTGGCGATGCTTAAAAACGAGCGTGAAGGAATAAACCCTGATCAACCGGGTACTATTGGCCCGATCAAGCAAATTGAAGAGTTAAAAGACAAAGGTCATCAATTGGTTTACGTTGGTGATGTTGTTGGTACTGGCTCTTCACGTAAATCGGCAACCAACTCAGTGCTTTGGTTTATGGGTGATGATATCCCTTACGTTCCAAACAAACGAGCTGGTGGGTATGTGCTTGGTGGCAAAATTGCCCCTATCTTCTTTAACACAATGGAAGATGCTGGCGCACTACCAATCGAAGTTGACGTAACTAAGCTCAACATGGGCGATGTTATCGATGTTTACCCATATGAAGGTAAAGTTTGCAACCACGAAACTGGTGAGGTTCTAGCTGAGTTCTCGCTAAAAACAGAAGTACTGATTGATGAAGTTCGTGCTGGTGGTCGTATCCCATTGATCATCGGTCGTGGTTTGACAGACAAAGCGCGCCAGTCTCTAGGTCTTGAGCCTTCGGACGTATTCCGTAAACCTGGTGAAATCGCAGATTCTGGCAAGGGTTACACGCTTGCACAGAAAATGGTTGGTAAAGCGTGTGGCGTAGAAGGCATTCGCCCTGGTACCTACTGTGAGCCGAAAATGACGACAGTAGGTTCGCAAGATACTACTGGCCCTATGACTCGTGATGAACTTAAAGACTTGGCGTGTCTCGGCTTCTCTGCTGATCTTGTCATGCAGTCTTTCTGTCACACATCGGCTTATCCAAAACCAGTAGACGTTAACACTCACCATACACTTCCGGACTTTATTATGAACCGCGGTGGTGTATCTCTTCGTCCTGGTGACGGTATTATCCACTCATGGCTGAACCGTATGCTACTGCCGGATACTGTTGGTACGGGTGGTGACTCACATACTCGTTTCCCTCTGGGTATTTCATTCCCAGCTGGCTCGGGCTTGGTTGCCTTTGCAGCTGCGACAGGCGTTATGCCGCTAGACATGCCAGAGTCAATCTTGGTTCGTTTTAAAGGTGAAATGCAACCGGGTATTACACTGCGTGATCTTGTTCATGCCATCCCTTACTACGCGATTCAGCAAGGGCTACTAACGGTAGAAAAAGCGGGCAAGATCAACGAATTTTCTGGCCGTATCCTTGAGATTGAAGGCTTAGAAACGCTAACGGTTGAGCAAGCATTTGAGCTTTCTGATGCATCTGCAGAGCGTTCTGCGGCAGGTTGTACTGTGAAATTGTCTCAAGAGTCGATCGAAGAGTACTTAAACTCTAACATCGTGATGCTGAAGTGGATGATCTCTGAAGGCTACGGTGATCGCCGTACTATCGAGCGCCGCATTACTGCAATGCAAGAGTGGCTAGCAAACCCTGAGCTGATGCAAGCAGATAAAGACGCTGAATACGCACATGTGATTGAAATCGATATGGCTGAAATCAATGAGCCAGTACTATGTGCACCGAATGACCCAGATGACGCTCGTTTGTTGTCTGAAGTACAAGGCACAGCGATTGATGAAGTGTTCATCGGCTCTTGTATGACGAACATCGGTCACTTCCGCGCAGCAGGTAAATTGCTTGATAAGTTCAATGGCCAGTTAGCAACGCGCCTTTGGGTAGCGCCACCAACAAAGATGGATAAAGACCAACTGATTGAAGAAGGCTACTACGGTATCTTCGGACGTGCAGGGGTGCGTATTGAAACGCCAGGGTGTTCACTTTGTATGGGTAACCAAGCGCGTGTTGCAGATAAATCAACAGTAATGTCGACTTCAACGCGTAACTTCCCGAACCGTCTGGGTACTGGTGCGAATGTTTACCTGTCGTCAGCTGAGCTAGCTGCAGTAGGTGCAATTCTAGGTAAGATTCCAACCAAAGAAGAATACCTAGAATACGCGAAGCAAATCGACGCTACGGCAACGGATACATACCGCTACTTGAACTTCCATAAAATGGATCAATACACCAAGAAAGCGGACGAAGTGATCTTCCAAGAACCGGCATAATCAGAAATGCACAATTCGAAAGCACCTCATATGAGGTGCTTTTTTTATGGGAGCAATTCGCTATACTCGCACCAAATTGATACGAAATAGGCAATCTCGGTGGAATTTGAATTCATTCGTAACACGTTGATGGGCGAGTACTACGTAAAATGTAGCATGGGACATGAGATTGTAGGGCGCTGGTTGCAAGAAGAAATTGGCAAAGATCCGATGAAGATTGCACAGGTTGAAAAGCTAATTGAGCGGTCATTTTCAGCGCCTTCTCAGGAGCATAACCTAACAGGCACGGAAATTAGCTTGATGATTCAGGGCGACGAAGTTCTTGTACAAGAAAACGCATTAGCCCATGAATATGATGTCGAGATGGAAAGTGAGTTCGACTTCTACAATGCAGAAAGTACAGCAAGTTGTGGGATAGAGGATTTCATGGCACTTATCGAACAGTGGAAAGACTTTTTGAACATTTAATGCACAGTTTTGGGTAACTTCTCTGCCGTTGCTTTAAATTTGTGAAAAGGGCGCACCGATATGGTGCGCCCTTTTTGTTTATAGATATGTAAATTGAGGTTAGTTTTTATTATTCAATAACTTAAAAACTTGGCACGTAGATTGGATTATAAGAAGTGTTTCAGGATGAAAGCTTCGGAGATAACTCAATGAAAATAATCAATGCCATTATTAAGCCGTTTAAATTAGACGATGTACGAGAAGCATTGGCTGATGTCGGTATCGAAGGGATGACAGTATCAGAAGTTAAAGGGTTCGGTCGTCAAAAAGGTCACACGGAATTGTATCGCGGTGCAGAGTATCAAGTCGATTTTCTACCAAAGGTGAAAATTGAAATCGCGACTCACGCAGACAATGTAGATCGCGTTGTTGAAGCAATTACAAAAGCTGCGCAAACCGGAAAAATCGGCGACGGTAAAATTTTTGTTTACGATCTGAACCAAGCGGTGCGTATCCGAACTGGCGAAATGGACGCAGAAGCACTTTAAGAATTCAAAGGATTGGAGATACTTATTATGGAATTAGCAACAACAGTAACCGAGTTACGTTACGCACTTGACACCTTTTTCTTCCTCATTTCCGGTGCGTTGGTAATGTGGATGGCAGCAGGCTTTGCGATGCTAGAGGCTGGCCTTGTGCGCTCTAAAAACACAACAGAAATTCTTACGAAGAACATCTGTTTGTACGCCATCGCATGTACGATGTTTTTGATTGTCGGTTATAACATCATGTATGTCGATAATGGAGAAGGAGGCTGGTTACCTTCATTTGGTACGCTAATTGGTACTCAAGGTGAAGGGGCCGACCACTCTTTAGAGTCTGACTTCTTCTTCCAAGTTGTCTTCGTTGCAACTGCTATGTCCGTCGTTTCTGGTGCGGTAGCTGAGCGCATGAAGCTTTGGTCTTTCTTGATTTTCTCTGCGATTTTAACTGCGTTTATCTATCCAATGGAAGGTTACTGGACATGGGGTGGAGGCTTCCTAGCAGAAGCTGGATTTAGTGACTTTGCGGGGTCTGGTATCGTACATATGGCAGGTGCTTCTGCTGCTCTTGCTGGTGTGTTACTGCTTGGCGCGCGTAAGGGTAAGTACGGTAAAAATGGTGAAATCTATCCGATTCCAGGTTCTAACATGCCTTTGGCAACGTTGGGTACTTTTATCCTTTGGTTTGGCTGGTTTGGATTTAACGGTGGTTCTCAGTTGATGGTTTCAGATTTTGAGAATGCTACAGCGGTAGGTCAGATCTTTCTAAACACTAACGCAGCAGCGGCTGCTGGTGCAATTGCGGCGCTATTCGTTTGTAAAACTACTTGGGGTAAAGCCGATTTAACGATGATCCTCAATGGCGCGCTAGCTGGCTTGGTTGCCATCACTGCAGACCCTCTATCGCCATCACCACTGTACGCGGTTGCGATTGGTGCGGTGTCGGGTGCACTAGTAGTATTCAGTATCATTGCTCTAGATAAACTTAAAATTGACGATCCAGTAGGTGCTATCTCAGTTCACGGTGTGTGTGGTTTCTTCGGCCTAATGGTAGTGCCACTGAGCAACGGTGATGCAACGTTTGGTGCACAGCTTTTAGGTGCCGTAGTTATCTTTGCTTGGGTATTTGGTGCTAGCCTAGTTGTGTGGGCAATCTTGAAAGCGACCGTTGGGATTCGCGTTACAGAAGATGAAGAAATGGAAGGTATGGACATGCATGATTGTGGTGTTGGTGCTTACCCAGAGTTTGTTACGGTGAAATAATCATTAGCTTGTAATAAATGGTTACACACTTAACACAATAAAACCTGCTCCGATGAGCAGGTTTTTTAATATTCGTCATTGTCTTCTTATTGAACATACATATAATAACGCAACTGATAAACGTTATCATTAGCATGGTAAAGGATTAAACAATGAAAAAACTGCTAACTCTTTCAGCACTAACTTGCGCTACTCTAGCTCCAACAGCAATGGCTGCTGAAGAAGTGAACGTCTACTCTTACCGTCAACCTTTCCTAGTTGAACCTATGTTCAATGAGTTCACTAAAGAAACTGGTATCAAAGTAAACGTAAAATTTGCTAAAAAAGGCTTAGCAGAAAAGCTAGCTCAAGAAGGTGAGTACAGCCCTGCTGACGTTATTCTTACGACAGACATCAGCCGTCTAGCTGAACTGACAAACAAAGGTTTAGTTCAGAAAGTCGATAGCAAAATCATTGAAGAAAACGTACCTGCTCAATACCAAGATAAAGAGAATGAGTGGTTTGCTCTAACTCTACGTTCTCGTAGCGTTTATTCATCACGTGATCGCGTAGGTAAACTAGGCGCAGATTTCAACTACGCAGACTTAGCTAAGCCAGAGTTCAAAGGTAAAATTTGTACTCGTAGCGGTAAGCACCCGTACAACGTTTCTCTAGTTTCAGCAATGATTGCTCACAATGGCGAAGCAGAAACCAAAGAGTGGTTAGAAGGCGTGAAAGCAAACCTTGCTCGCAAACCACAAGGCAACGATCGTGCACAAGTTAAAGCGATCAAAGAAGGCCTATGTGATGTTTCTCTAGGTAACAGCTACTACCTAGGTAAAATGGTTAACGACAAAGAGCAAAAAGCTTGGGCTGATGCAGTTTACATCAACTTCCCTAACCAAGAGACTACAGGCACTCACGTGAATATCTCTGGTATGGCGATGGCTAAGTACTCTCCAAACAAAGACAATGCTGTGAAGCTAATGGAATTCCTAACGGGTGACAAAGCGCAGCAAATGTACGCAGAAGTTAACTACGAGTACCCAGTTAAAGAAGGCGTGAAGCGTTCTGAGCTTGTGGAATCTTGGGGTGACTTTAAAGCAGACAAGCTTTCTCTAGACGATATTGCAGCCAACCACGAAGCGGCAATTAAGCTATTAGATGAAGTGAAATTTGACCTTTAATTCCTTGTGGGGGTATAACAGTACCCCCATTTGATTAAAGGATATGAGATGTATTTGCAACAGCATTTGTATTTCATACAGCCTTGCAGTAATTAGGCGATGAAAGATAAACACTCTTTATGGAAAACCAGTAGTGGGGTAATAACTCTGCTACTGGTTTTGCCGATCTTAGCGATCTTCTACACCGCAATTGGTGAAACGGATGATTTGTTTGCTCATTTAATGGCAACGGTCATGCCGACTTATATTTTTAACACGGTTGCGCTAACTGTTGGCGTAATGGTGCTGTCCTTAATTCTTGGTATTCCAAGCGCTTGGATAATGGCCATGTGTAAACTGCCGACCGAAAAATGGTTGCAGTGGGCATTGGTGCTACCTCTTGCAATGCCAGGTTATATCATTGGTTATATTTTTACTGATTGGTTTGATTTTGCAGGCCCGATTCAGATCTTTTTGCGTGATGTAACCGGATGGGGACCTGGCGAGTATTGGTTCCCTGACATTCGTACGTTGCCTGGTGCGACCTTTGTGTTGGCTTTGGTGTTGTATCCTTACGTGTATTTATTGTGCCGGGCTGCGTTTATGGAGCAAAATGTATCTTTATTGCAAAGCGCGCGTTTGCTCAAGTGCTCTCCATGGGAAAGCTTTTGGCGCATCTCGATGCCGTTAGTAAGACCCTCTATCGCAGTAGGTTTATCATTGGTCGCAATGGAGACCATCGGTGACTTTGGTACGGTAAGTTACTTCGCGGTGAATACGTTAACCACAGCGGTCTACGATACTTGGTTGGGGTACTCTAATCTTAATGCGGCAGCCAAGATTTCTGCCATGATGCTCGTCATTGTAGTACTGCTTCTTAGTGCCGAACGATACAGCCGCCGTAAACAAAAGCTTTTTCAAAGCCAATTTAACAGTCACGAAGATTTTCGTTACGAGTTGACGGGCTGGAAAAAGTGGACCGCACTGGTTTGGTGTTGGGGCTTGGTTTCAGTCGCTTTTATTTTGCCGCTACTACAGCTGATTGATTATGCGATCACTTATTTTGCGCAGAGTTGGACCTCAGAGTTTCGTGAATACGCATGGAATAGCTTAGTTGTGTCTGTTATTGCTGCGATTATTGGTGTTGCTGTCGCACTGATCGTTAACTTTACCCATCGAGTCAGTGGTAAACGAGAAAGCTTGGCATTTATGCGTCTTTCTTCTATGGGCTATGCAGTACCAGGAACGGTACTAGCCATCGGTGTGATGGTCGCTGTGCTGTTTATGGATCATCGTGTCAACGATGTTGCTAAAGCCATGGAGTGGGGAAGGCCGGGACTTATCTTTTCTGGTTCCATGTTCGCACTAGTATTTGCCATGGTTGTGCGCTTTTCCGCGGTAGCGATTGGTAGTATCGAAAGTAATTTAAATAAAATTTCTCCGTCGTTAGATATGGCATCGCGCACTATGGGTTGTAAGCCCAATGCCATGCTGTGGCGCGTGCACTTTCCGCTGGTTAAGCGCGGTGCACTGATTGCGGCTTTATTAGTGTTTATCGAGTCGATGAAAGAGCTTAATGCGGCTTTGTTACTTCGTCCGTTTAACTTTGAAACACTAGCCACATACGTTTATAACTTCGCCTCGGATGAGCATTTAGAATTGGCCGCTTTGCCAGCGGTTCTGTTGGTTCTTGTTGGGTTGATCCCGCTTGTTGTTGTTAACCGTTCACTGGAGCAAAATCACTGATGAGCTGTGCATTATCAATTAAAAACCTAACGTGCCAATATGACGATCAAACTGTACTCGAATCATTGTCTCTTGAGGTAGAACAAGGGCAGATTGTCTGTTTGCTAGGAGCCAGTGGCTGTGGGAAAACAACACTATTAAAGGCCGTTGCGGGATTATTGCCGTTAACGTCAGGCGAAATGAGTCTAAATTGCGTCACAATTGATGATGGGGAAAACTGGTTGCCGCCAGAACAGCGTAATATCGGGATGATTTTCCAAGATTACGCACTTTTTCCTCACTTGACGGTGGAGCAAAACATTGCCTTTGGCTTAAAGCAGTGCTCGACAAAAGAGAAAAATGCCAAAGTTCAAGAGATGTTAGAACTCGTGCATCTTCAAGGTTATGGCGATCGTTATCCTCATCAATTGTCTGGTGGACAGCAGCAGCGTGTTGCGATTGCTCGCTCATTAGCTTACAGCCCAGACTTATTGTTACTTGATGAACCGTTTTCTAATATTGATACGCAAGTTCGCCATGAGTTGATAAGTGAGATCCGTAAGATTTTTAAGGCCCAAGGTGTGACTGCCATTTTTGTTACGCATAGCCGTGAAGAGGCTTTTGCTTTCGCCGATAAAATGGCAGTGATGAACAATGGAGTCATCGAGCAATATGGCACAGCATCTGAGCTTTACTACCAGCCTTCAAGTAAATTTGTCGCTGATTTCTTAGGTGGTGGCAGTTACCTTGCTGCTAAACGGGTTTCGAATTCAGAATATGAAACCCACTTGGGCGTGGTTGACGCCACGGCTCAACAAGATATTCCAGTACAGGCGGAGTGCTCTTTACTGCTAAGACCGCAGCATGTGCAAATTCAATCCGATGAAGATAGTTCGGTAACCGTATTGGAACAGCATTTTATGGGTGATCACTGCCGTTATGTGATTAACGCGAATGGTGACCGTTTGTTAGCTACAGCTTCGCAAGCATTAAATATAGGTGAGTCCGTCGCGGTGAAAATTGAAACGCAAGGCGTCCTGGCATTTGCTTAACGCTCCTGAGTATCTTTTCTATCTCGTTTACGACTTCCCAACATACAATAAAAAAGCCCGGCTGTGGAGCCGGGCAAGTGCTCTTCTCCTGTTGATGAGCGCCTTTTCAGACAGCGTTGACTCTCATCATAGTGCTCGAAGCGGGCACAAGGTTCAGTTATAAAGACAAGAAGTCTTTAAACTGTTGAAGAACACGTTCCGCAGTGTCCTTATCTTGCATCTCTGCAAAAATTCGTAGCAGTGGCTCAGTGCCAGAGAAGCGAGCGATGATCCAACCGCCGTTCTTGAAGTAGACTTTCGCACCATCTTCATAGCTGACTTTTTCGATTTCAAACTCAAACTCAGGCAACTGCTTTTCAACATAAATCTTGTTGAACAGTACGTCTTTTTGCGCTGGTTTGAACTTGCAATCGCCTTCTGCCATGTAGGCATAGCCGTACTTGCCGTAGATTTCATCCAGCAACTCAGACAGCTTCTTGCCGGTTACTGAAATCATTTCTACCAATAGGCTTGATGCGAATACGCCGTCTTTACCTTTGATGTGGCCGCGAATGGTTAGGCCACCAGAGCTTTCCCCGCCAATCAGTGAGTCATCCGCTTCCATTTGGGAGCTGATGTGCTTAAAGCCTACAGGAACCTCAAAGCATTTCTCGCCATGATCTTCGGCGACTTTATCGAGAAGGTGGGTGGTTGCGATGTTACGTACCACGGAGCCTTTCCAGCCTTTGTATTCAAGTAGGTAGTAGTAAAGCAGCAGTAGCACTTCATTTGGATGAATGAAGTTACCTTTTTCGTCGATAATACCAAGACGGTCCGCATCGCCATCAGTACCGATGCCAATATCGTAACCTTGCTCTTTCACTAGGTGCATCAAACGGTAGAGTGTTGCAGCGCTTGGCGAAGGCATTAACCCACCGAAGTCTGGGTTTTTGCCATCGTTAATCACATCAACGTCACAGCGGCCGTTGATTAATACGGTTTGCAGTGCGTTTTTCGCGACACCAAACATTGGGTCGATCAAAACACGTAAATTCGCCTTCTTGATCGCTCCGATGTCGATAAAGTCGATGATTGAGTCAACGAATTCGTTCATCGGATTGATGATTTCAATCAGCTTATCTTCAACCGCTTGTTCAAAGTCGACGCTTTTTACATCTTGCGCAGTGAGCGCGTCTATTTGTGATTCGATTTTTTGGGTGATGATTTCATCTGCGTCACGACCACCTTCAATGAAGACTTTAATGCCGTTGTAATCGGCAGGGTTGTGTGATGCGGTAATACATGCCGAGTATGCGCAGCCCATTTCTTTCGCTTTAAACATTACGATAGGTGTTGGGACAAATTTGTCGATAAAGCTAACCATAATGCCGTTTGCTGCTAGAACTTCAGCGAACCAACGACCTGCTTTATCGGAAAGAAAACGACGGTCATAGCCAATCACAAAACCGCGATCAGCAACCGATTCGTTATTCGTGATGTTTGCAACTGCTTGGGCAACCAAGCGTACGTTATCTTTGGTGAACTCCTCACCAATAAATGCACGCCAACCGCCTGTACCAAATTTGATCATGATTCGATCCTCGATAAGAGCGGCATCCCACCGCGTCTTAAATCTTTGCTAGCGAACCGATGCACTTGTAAAACATAAATGCACCGGATAAATCAAAAGGGGAGAAGGACTCCCCCAAAAGATGATTAACCTAGAGTAACGATAACTTCGTTTACTGAACCTTCCGCTTGAACTGGTACAGATGCACCATTTACAGCTTCACCGTTCACGGTAATCGACTTAACGCCTTTGCTTACTGAGTCTGGGTTAACGACTTTGATGTTGTACGTTGCTCCTAGCCATTGGCGAGTCACTTCGAAACCAGGCCAGTTCGTTGGGATACATGGATCGATAGTTAGGCCATCGAAGCCTGTACGCACACCAAGAATAAAGTTGGTAACAGCGAAGTAAGCCCAGCCTGACGTACCTGTTAACCATGGGTGGTTTGCACGACCGTGGTCTTGGTGGTCACGACCCATGATGAACTGAACGTATGAGTATGGTTCTGCAATACGTTTTTCGATGATGTCGTTCTGGTTGTATGGGTTTAGCGCATCGTAGAACTTCATTGCACGATCACCACGACCCAGTTTCGCTTCAGCTACCCAAGCCCATGGGTTTGGATGCGAGAATATCGCACCGTTCTCTTTTACGCCTTGGTAAACACGAGTTACGAAGCCGATATCATCATTCGGTGTTGCAAAAGATGGTGAGTTTAGGTGAAGGCCGTATTCAGAGAACAGGTTCTCATCGACAGCGTCCATCGCTTTTTCGCCGCGCTCTTGAGATACCGCACCAGAAAGTACCGCAAGTGTGTTTGACTCTAGGTGTACTCGGCCTTCCGCTTGTTGCGCAGTACCGATCTTGTCGCCATTCTTCGTCAGACCACGGATGTACCAACCGCCTTCGTCATCCCAAAGGTGGGTTTCACACGCTTCACGAACGTTTGCTGCCATCACCGTGTATTTTTCAACGTCGGCTTGTTTACCTAGGTATTTCGCTAGGTCGATGAACTCCTGCAGTGCCCAGAAATGTAGGAACGACACCATTGACGATTCGCCGCCACCTAGGTTCAGACAGTCGTTCCAGTCTGCACGCAGACCTTTACAGATACCGGTTTGACCTACGTATTCAGCCGAGAAGTCTAGCGCGGCTTTCATGTGGTCATAAACCGTTGCATCGCCACCGTCGGCGTAAGGGATCACTTCGTCGAAGAAGCTGTGCTCACCGGTTTCCATCACGTACTTACAGATGGTTGGAACTAGCCATAGATGGTCATCGGAACAAGTGTCTTCGATGCCGTGAATTTTGTCTTCATCAGAAGGTGTTGGAACTACGGTTGGAGACTTCGATGGTTTAACATCAGCTTTTTCTGGATCAAACCAATCTGGATCGAATAGGTGTAGACCGTAGCCCGCTTTTACTTGGCCACGCAGTAGGTCAACGATACGTTTGCGCGTCATTGCTGGGTTAGCGTGAGGAACTGAGATTGCATCTTGCGCTGTATCGCGGTAACCAAGACCAGTACGGCCTCCCACCTCGATGAATGAAGCAAAGCGAGACCACACCACACACGTTTCCGCTTGGTATAACGTCCAAGCGTTGATCATGGTATCTAGACCTTCGTTTGGTGATTTCACTTGGAACTTGCCACAACGCTCATCCCAGTGTGCTTTGATACCCGCAAATGCGTTGTCGACTTCTGCAAGGTCTTGGTACTTAGCACGCAGACGCTCTCCGTTGCCTTTACCGATACCGAGAATGTAAGCAAAGCGAACTTCTTCACCCGGCTGAATAGTAAATTGCTTATGCAAAGAGCCACAGTGGTTGTAACAAGTTTGCGCTGTATTGAAACACTTACCTTGTTCTACCGCTAACGGGTTTGCTTCGTCACGGTATAGGCCTAGGAAGCTGTCACGTTGGCCGTCGTATGAATCTGGGGCAAATGTTGAAGCTAGGTAGTAGAAGCCTTCGAAATCGTTGGTGTTGTAGTACAGGTCGTACTCTATCACGCCTTCGTTGTAAGCCGTACCTGCCGAGTACAGAGACATCTGATGGTTTTGGTTATCAGATTGAATGTGGCTGAATGAGAACTCAACAAATGAGAATGCACTGATCGTACGTGGTTTGTCAGAGGTGTTTTTAATCACTACATCCCAGATTTCAGCGTCTTCGCCTTTTGGCACGAACAGAGTTTTTGTTGCGGTAATACCGCTGTATTCACATTTGAACTTAGAGTAAGACAAGCCGTGACGAACTTCGTAGTTTGCTTCGTCTAGGCTCTTCGCAACTGGTTGCCAAGAGATTGACCAGTAATCACCTGTCTCATCATCACGCAAGTAAACGTAGTGTCCTGGGCGATCGAATGTCGCATTTGGACGGAATTTAGTAACACGGTTGTATTCTGGAGAGTTGTAGAACGAGTAGCCACCCGCGTTGTGCGAGATAACCGTACAGAACTTCTCAGTACCTAGGTAGTTGGTCCATGGTGCTGGTACGTCAGGGCGAGTGATGACGTATTCGCGATTCTCGTTATCGAAATAGCCGTATTTCATTTGTGTCTTTCCTTTTTACGAAGCTGCATCAGCAGCCAAAATTTAAAAACTCTTCAAGCGTGATGTTTCGACATCAGTTTTGTATTACTTCCACGGTTTACGGTAATTCACTCCCTGCAAATCAAGCAGAGGTAGATGGCCTTTCAAGCGTGATAAATAGTCGGTCCAATCTCGGTGTTGTTTGTCTGTCCAACATGCTTCTGCCATTGCAGTTAAACGAGGGAAGATCATGTAGTCCATGCGAGGTTGGTTATTGATAATTTCGCACCATAATGCTGTTTGAATGCCCCAAATGCGCTTACGTATTGGGTCGTCAGCAGGCACTTCAGCGAGCGGCTCGTAGTTGTAAGCTTTTTCTAGTGGCAGTGGGTTTGCCCAGTCCACGCCCGGTTCTTCAGGTGCGTAGTCTTGGGTCATATCTAGGTAAGTGGTTTGTGCTGGTTGCAGCACCACATCAAAGCCTTGGCGAGCACAGTTCAAGGCCGCTTCTTCGCTTAGCCATGAGTAGATCACCGTATCTTTACTGACTTTGTCGCCGTGTTGAGCTTCTTCCCAGCCCAGCATGCGTTTGCCCAATTTACGAAGTTTGTCTTCGGCATAACGCAAGAAGTGTCCTTGCAAATCTTTGTAGTCGCTGTAACCCAGTTGTTCCATTAGTGCTTGGCATGCTGGGCTTTTTGACCATACGCCGTTAGGTACTTCGTCGGCACCAATATGAACGTAAGGCGCAGGAAAAAGCGCAGAGACTTCTTCTAGCACTTTGTCGATAAATTCATAGCTCCCCGGCAGAGCTGGGTTAATGACGTTGTCGTTGTAATGCTGAATACTGCGGTATTCGGTGGTATCTTCCGCTTCTACCAATAGGTGTGGTAACGACTTGATGGCGGCTCGGCAATGACCAGGTACATCAATTTCAGGAATGATGGTGATGCCGCGTTGCGATGCAAATTCGATAACGTCTTTGATGTCTTCTTGTGTGTAGAAGCCGCCGTAACGTTCATCAAAGTGCGTGTACTGTGGTTCATTGATCTCATCCAATCCGCGCCAAGCACCAATATCGGTCAGTTGAGGCAGTGATTTGATTTCAATTCGCCAACCCTCATCGTCGGTAAGATGCCAATGGAACGTATTGAACTTGTAATGAGCCAGTTGGTTGATCAAGCGTTTGACTTGCTTAACGGAGTGAAAATGACGAGCACAATCCAGCATCATACCGCGGTAACGAAAACGTGGCCTGTCCTTGATTGAACAGCAAACTACTTCCATTGAGTTAGGTTGATCGCCAACTTTGACTAGTTGTAATAACGTTGCACAAGCATGGGTAAAACCAGACGAAGATCCTGCTTCAATTTTGATTGACTCTTCGGCTACTTTCAGTTTGTAAGCGCCTTCATCCAAGGTTGGGTTGCCTTTGAAGATGATCTGACTGCCATTGTCTGATGCGAACTCAAATTGGTGAATGCGCTTAAGCTCTTCAAGTAGCCATTCTTTAGCTGAATTGGCCAGGCTTGAATAAACCGCGACGCCAGCATGATGATCAAAGCTAAAATAGTGATCGCTGACCTCAATATGGTTTGGTTTTGGCAGCAAGGGCTGTGCATGGGTTAAACTTGCCGGAATCTCACTGCGTTCACGGTATGGTGAAGCTAATACGATAGGCGTGACATCCACTTGTGCGCGCTGTGGGTTTCCATCAACGACAAAGTTGATCATCGCTTCGTTAAAGCCATCCGAGTAATAACGGAATGGGTTCGAACCAATACTGAATTCACAGTAATAGTGATGGTTGGCAGCCAGTACCACCCCTTCTGGTTTAAGTGTGCAAAAACTACCAATTTGAGTCAGTTGACCATTTGAAACGCTGTCTGGAAGAATGTAACGATCGAAAGCGAAAGTTAAGCTCCAGCTGTTTAGGTCTTGGTCGCTCAAGTTATGAAAGGTGAGGCCAAAGCGGCAGTTTTGTTTCTGCTCAGAAAGGACCACGAGATCAACACGATATTCCATATCTACTCCTACGCCGCACTGAGCGAGTAAAGGTTATGTTCTGGTTTGCCAGCAAACATAATTGCGCCTTCAATCGCGTCAAACTGTGGCTCAACAATCCATTGCTGAACTGGTGGTGAAAGCCAACGTACAATGCGTTCAGCTATGCTGCCCATTAAACAAATACGTGTTGCGCCGCGCTTGTTTAATGCCACGAGAAACATTTCTATATCCGCTGCGGTTTGCTTCAGCATTTCAATGGCCAGTGCATCGCCTTGTTCCGCATGTTGGAAAATAGCCGGAGAAAACTGCCCATAATCACGAGGAAGCGCCTGTTTTGACCACGCCACCACGTTGTCGACCTCATTTTCGAAATGCGTCATAACGTGTTGTGCTAGGGGCGTTTTTTCTCTGATGCCATCTTCAGCTAACAAAACTTGCTGAACTAGGCGTAGCCCCATCACTGCGCCGCCACCTTGATCCGAAATAGGGAACTCACGACCACCGACAACGTGTTGCTCCAATCCGTTAAGGTAGATGCCACAAGAACCGGTTCCCGCAATCATGATTGCGCCATCTTCGCCATTGTGCGCACCAACGCACGCACCGTAGGCATCGGTATTCAGAGTCATACTGGCAAATGGATGAGGAAGAGACATGAAGGCTTGCCAAGATGCTTTGTGCTCTGCGCCAGCAAGGGCTAAGCCGACGTGCATCGACGCGAAATCTTGTTGTGTCAGACCGCCTTGCTCGGTAGCCGAAGTGATGGATTCAAGAATCGAAGCCATTGCTATTTCAGCACCTAGCATGATGTTGGCACTGCCGCTTTTGGCCTCGCCAAGAAAATTACCTTGTGAATCTTTAATCCTGGCTCGACATGACGTGCCGCCACCATCGATACCGACAAAATACATTCCCATGATTATTCTTCCTTCATATTTTTAGAGGTCGCCAACTGAGAAACATGCTGAGCTTGACTCATTATCGCGAGTAAGTACCAAGCGCCATGCGGGATCCACTGTTCGCCCCAGCGCCAGTTTTGTAACACGTCTTCTTTTTGTGCTGGTGGGTTAAATGCAATGTCTTCCTCGTCTTCAAAGCCGCCAGTGATTCCGTTACACACGCCACCTTTTGCGTTGAAGAAACCATATTGAGGGAGGTAATCAGGGTTGTTACGACCATGGCCATCTAGCATGCACATGTCGTATGGGTTTAAGCCTACAATCCAGTTCAATGCATCTTGAGCAAACACAGAAAGTTGTTGCTGTACTTCTTGCGACGCTATATGCGGTTGAGCAAGGTACGCCATGGTCGCGAGTGAGCCCAGTCGAGCATTCTCGCCTTGCCACCAATAGCCAGATTCATTGTTGTGTGCGACAAAAAATGCCTCGCGTTTTGACTCATTTACGCCTTTAACATATTGGCGAGGGTAACCGAATGGGTTGATCACTTTATTCGAGATTGTGATCTCAAACTCACACGCTAGGTTGACGATACGTTTTACCGATTCCGCTCGTGCTGAGTCGTCTTCAATTGATAGATATTCGCATAGGGCAATAACTGGTAGACCAGCTTCGGCTGCGTGAAAATATGGACGGCTGCCGTCTTGGTTTGCTGACCAAAAGTGTTGAATCTGCTCGTCGCTCATTTGGCGTGCAACTAAACGTTGCGCCCACAAACGGCTCTCTTCCAAGTAGCGAGTTTCTTTGGTTGCTTTAAACAGTTCTACACAAGCCAGTAGCGCACAGTATTCGTCGATAATGTTTTCTTCCCCATCATTGAGGTACTGCGTATTGTGCTCTTTTAAGTGCCAGTAACCATTTTCGGCAGCGTTGCGGTATTTTTGTTGATCGTATTCACCGTGAACACTTAAACGCGATGCTGCCGCTAGCGCTGCAATGGCGACACCGCCACCTTGTCGAAAGCCTGCTTGATAGTCGTCAAATTTGTGACCAAGTTGAGTTTCGTACGCGCAAATCTCGCGTTGCGCAGTATCTTTGCTCCACTTGTCAAAGACCGTCATGTAGAAAAAGCCTTTTTCGTTTTGCATACGCACAAGAAAGTCTGCACCGAACAGGGCTTCTTCAATCAGACGTGTACGTGTGAAAGCTGCAATGTCCTCGCTTCCTTCAAGCAATGAAACCCCTTTTAGGATGTTCCAAACCACCATTGGGGTTTGTTGAGGATTCAAATAATTCGCGTATGAAAGGTGACTTAAATACTTGCTAACGTCTCC
>NZ_JADDYG010000005.1:164189-175423 GCF_015163535.1 Vibrio sp. OPT46
TTCGCTTCCTTCAAGCAACGAAACCCCTTTTAGGATGTTCCAAACCACCATTGGGGTTTGTTGAGGATTCAAATAATTCGCGTATGAAAGGTGACTTAAATACTTGCTAACGTCTCCTGATGCGTCGTACCAGCCGCCGTGTACATCAACCTTTTTATTGGAGTTTAGTACTGGAAGTTGTCGATCTTGTTGATCGAAGATCCCGCCGCAACGTTGCGATTTGAAGTAGTGGATCACATCTGACAAAGTTTGATCCAACAGAATGTGTTCGCCAACGATGAAAGAGGAAGAGCGCGTATCTTCTACTTGCAAGAAATAGTCACCTGACGTTGTGAAAGAGGAAAAGTCGATGAGGTAGAAATAGCCCTGATGCCAGTTCGCCACTTTACCTTGTTCTTCAACCGCAAAAGTTGCCACGGTTTGCTCGCTAGTGGCACAAATCAATTGAGCAGTGTAAGAAGACAAGTGTGGTTGTTCGGTCTGGATAATGGCTTTCTTTGGGCCCAGACGTTCATAACCAATGTGGTTAGTCAGTAGCAGCATTCAATGTCTCCGGGAAACGATAAAAACAGGAATGGGTCAGGCTGAACCTGACCCTCGTTATGATTAATCTTCAAATAAGTAACAGCGGACAAAGTGGTTGTCGGACAGTTGAGTGACGCCTGGTAGTCGTTCACGACATTTGTCGGTAGCGTGTACACAACGTCCAGCAAATGGACAGCCGACAGATTCTGGTGTCCAAAGTGGGATTTCCCCTTTGTTGCCTTTCAGTTTCTCGTGAATAGACTTCGATGGATCTGGAACCGCAGATACCAACAGTTGCGTATATGGGTGTTGAGGGTCGTGAATGATTTCTTCAGTATCGCCCCATTCAACCATGTGACCTACGTACATGACCGCAAGATCTTCAGCAATGTAACGCGCTGTTGCGATGTCGTGAGTGATGTAAAGCAGAGACATTTGTTTCTCGAACTTCATCTCTTCCATCAAGTTCAGAACACCGGCACGGATTGATACATCGAGCATCGATGTTGGCTCATCCGCCAATACCACTTCTGCACCAACTGCGATGTTACGAGCTAGGTTTACACGTTGACGCTGACCGCCAGATAGCTGGTGCGGGAACTTTTGCGCCGTTTCTTTTGGTGGAATAAGACCAACTTGTTCAAGTAGGTCGTACACACGCTCTTCCAGTTCTTTCTTGTTGCACGGTGCTACTTTCTTATGAATCAGCAGCGGGCGCGCAATATGGTGGAAGATATTGTGCGTTGGGTTTAGCGAGCCAAACGGGTCTTGCCACACCATTTGTACACCTTCACGGTAGGTCATTAAATCGTGACGAGAGGTGATGTCTTGGATATCACGACCTTTGTATTCAATGATGCCATCGGTTGGTGCGTACATTTTTGCAATCATTTTGGCAGTAGTAGACTTACCTGAACCAGATTCACCTACCACTGACAAGCCGCGGCTCTTGTACATTTTGAAAGAGACGTCGTTGATTGCGCGCATCTTAGATTGTTTGATTGAGTTACTGTTTAAAGGGAAGTCCTTAACGACATTTTTACCCTCAATCAGCAGTTCGCCGAATTGTTTGCTCATAATTCTCTCCAGTGTAATTTTTGTTCTTAGCTGGCGTTTTTTTGTTGTTAAACCTTAGCTTGAGCAATGGTGTCGCCGTACAAATGGCAATTTGAGAGGCGACCTGGTTCAATTTGACGTAATTGGGTTGGTACACGTGTACATGCTTCATGTACGCGATCGCAACGAGCTTGGAAGCGGCAGCCCCGTGGTACTTCTAGCAAGTTCAACGGGTTACCTGGAATGCCAGTCAATTTGGTCTTTGGTCCAGTTAGTGGAGGGAAAGAGCTACCCAAACCTTTGGTGTAAGGGTGGTAAGGACTTTCCAGAATTTGCTTAGAAGGCGCGACTTCAATCAACTCACCTGAGTACATGATGCCGATACGATCCGAGAACTCGACCATCAATGACAAGTCATGTGTGATGAACAGAATTGAGAAACCAAACTCTTCTTTAAGCGCGTAAATTTTTTGTAGAATTTCACGTTGAACCACTACATCCAATGCGGTAGTCGGTTCGTCCATGATGATCATTTTTGGGTTCAGAGCCAAAGCGATTGCGATTACTAGACGTTGACGCATACCACCAGAGAACTGGTGCGGGTAATCACTCAATCGGCTAGGGTGGATATCAACGATTTCCAGCAGACCTTCAGCGCGTGTTTTTGCTTGAGCGCGAGTCATATTGGTATGACGCATGATGACGTCACAGAACTGCTCTTCCATGGTTAGAACAGGGTTCAAAGCGTTCATCGCACTCTGGAATACCATCGACATTTCACTCCAGCGAAACGCTTGCATGCGATCATCGCTGTACTGAAGGATATCTTCACCGTTGAAGATAACCTCACCACCTGTGATAAACGCTGGTGGCTTATGAAGGCGCATTAGTGAGAAGGCAACAGTGGATTTGCCACAGCCAGATTCACCAGCCAGACCGAATACTTCACCTGGTGCAATGTCGAAGCTCACGTTGTTACAGGCGCGGACATCGCCCGCGTCTGTGATGTAGTCTACGCATAGGTTACGGATGGAAATTAGTGGTGCAGTCATGATTATTTATCTCCGCTCCATAGTGCATTTTGTGGTGCCAGTTCAGGCTCACGCTCTTTCTTGTCTTTTGCTGCTAGTTTTTTCCAGCGTTTCATGCCTTTGTGAGAACGAAGTTGAGGGTTCGCAATTTCGTCAACGGCAAAGTTCAACAGAGCAAGACCAGTAACCAGTAGTGTTAGGGCAATACAAGGTGCTAGTACTTCCCACCATGCGCCAATCAGCATGGCTGATGAGGTTTGCACGTTGTAAAGCATGATGCCCCAACTGATCGTGTTGGCATCACCCAAACCTAGGAACGAAATGACCGCTTCAGTGTTGATCGCCAGCATTACTGAGCCAATGAAGCTCGCACCGACAATTGGGATAAGGTTTGGTAAAATCTCAACGAAGATGATGCGGAATGAAGACTCTCCCAATACTTCGGCAGCTTTAACGAACTCTTTCTCGCGTAGTGCCATAGTTTGAGAGCGGACAACACGTGCACCCCATGCCCAAGAAGTACCAGCGATAATCAAGGCAATGGTGAGTGGGCCTGCTTCACCGATAAAGGCCGCCAACACGAATAGCAATGGATACTGCGGGATTACTAACATGATGTTCATCGCGGCACTCAATACGTCATCCACTTTGCCGCCGAAGTAACCTGCCGATATACCAATGACTGTTGCTAAGAAGCACACGATGATGCCAGCGCCAAAGCCTACACCCAGTGATACTCGTGCACCGTAAGCCACTTGCGACCAGATATCGCGACCCATTCGGCTAGTACCTAATACGTGGTCGGCCTTTTTAGACATAATCAGCGTACGACGATCGTCTGCTAGGTTTTTAGCGACCCAACCATCAGGATTGTTTTGTGCCTGTTTTACAACAAAGCTTGGGTATTCGTGCGGGTTACCGGTTCGCTTGTCTGGCGCATGCTTTGTAAGTAAAGGAGCGGCAATCGCAACGAACACGAACAGCGTAACAATGCCAAGACCAATGCGAGCGAATGCGTTACCTAAAATAAGTTTGAATAGTTCTTTCATGATTATTTGCCTCCCGTACGTAGGCGAGGGTCTAGAATCATGTACAGCATGTCAGCCATTAAGTTGAAGCACAGCATGAACATCGTCATGATAATTAACTGACCTTGAAGTACTTGGTAGTCACGAGCGTGAATTGCGTTCAATAGAACAGTACCTAGGCCTGGGTAGTTGAAAATCATCTCGATGATTAATTGACCTCCAATGGCCATACCTAAAGACATAGACAGTGCGGTAACACTTGGAAGTAGTGCGTTACGTGCGGCGTAATTAAAGACGACGCGGTTTTCACTCAGCCCTTTACCTTTAGCCATCGTGATATAGTCTTCGGCGAGAAGGTTGATCATGTTGTTACGCATGTTAACTAGGAAGCCACCAATTTGAACGATGGTTGCACAGAATAGAGGTAATACAGCGTGGTAACCCACGTTCTTGATGAACTCCCAGCTTGTCCAATCAGGAATAGTACCTGGCGTGTAAGCATAGCCAGATGGGAACCATTTCAGGCCAATCGCAAAGGTAAACAGCGCTAACATTGCGATAACCATTTGTGGAATAGCTTGAATGATCAATGTACCAGGCGTTACGAATGCATCGTACTTACTACCGCGCTTCCAGGCGGCAAAAATACCAAGGACAGAAGCGATGGAGAAAGAAAGTACAACCGCAGTACCAGCTAGAAATAGTGACCAGCCAAATGCACTACCTAGTAAAGAATTAACTGAAAGTGGGTAGAACTGGATTGAGGTGCCCAATTCCCAACTTAGAATGTTTTTAATGTACGAGAAGTACTGAATGTAAATTGGCCCATCAACGAAACCGAGCAGTTCTTTCATTGCTGCGATTCGTTCTGGAGTCACCTGTACTGAAGCATTAGCAAACATCATGGTAACTGGGTCACCAGGCATTGCTCGCGGAATAATAAAGTTTAACGTCGCTGCAACTAAGAGCGCGACAAGATAGAACGACAAACGTCTTAAAAAATAACCCATAACTCACACCTTACTCACCCAGATTTTTTCCCTGTTTCTGGTTTCAGGTCGCTCCTAGCGAAATTTAGAGCGAAAAATCCCCTGACGACGAGCGCCACATATTGGTTTCGTTAACAAGGGATTTTTATAGGCGGCACACGGGATGTATGCCGCTTGAAATGAACTTCTACTTATTTAACTGGTTTTAGGTCCAGTACGTGAAGTAGACGCTCTGGGATACCTGCCCAAATGTTTGGACGGCCCTTAGGGTTTTCTTCGTTCCACCAACCAGTGAAGCGAGTTGTGTTGTATTGGTACATGTACGCGCCAGATAGCACAGGAATAGTTACTTGGTCCTGAGCAATGATCTTCTGAATGCCATGAGCGATCTCTAGCTGTTCTTGCTTATCTGCTGTCTTGTAGAAGCTGTTAAGAAGACCGTCTAGCTTATCGTTCTTGTAGAAGTGCATTGCAAAGCGAGGCATGCCGTCACCAGCTTGTAGCTTCGAGTTGTAGCCACTATCCCAGTACAAGTGTGGATCTGCACCGTGGAAGTAGTTGGTGTAAGCAACGTCGTAAGTACCTTCTAGCATTGCTTGGTTGTATACCGAGAAGTCCGGTGTACGAGCACGAGCTTTAATGCCCACTTCTGCTAGTTGCTCAACGGCTAGTTGTACTGTGTTGTTGAAGTCAGTCCAACCGTTTGGTGATTGAATTAGAAGCTCGAAAGACTTGCCAGATGGTGTATCCACAAAGCCATCTTTGTTTACATCTTTGAAGCCAGCTTTAGCTAGAAGCTTTTTCGCACCTTCCGCGTTGTATGTGTTGTAGCCTTTGTACTTGTTGTGCGTCTCTTCATCAGACCAAGCTTCGAATGCGTAGCCAAGGCCAGATGCGAAGTCGTTCACTGTACCGCCGCCGTAGAAAGCGATATCAATAATAGTTTGACGGTCTAGCGCCATAGAGAACGCACGACGGAAGTCAACGTTAGTTAGCGCTTCGTTTTTCGCAGCGTCTGGGTTTTTGAAGTTCACTACAAATGCTTGAGTACCCGCTGGTGGGTACCAGTAGTGGTGATTCGGACTTGCTGCAGCGTACGTACGGTCGATGTCTGGTACGAATGAAGACGTCCAGTCCATTTCGCCGTTAACGATTTTGCCCAAGAATTGGTCGTTGTTCGCGATTTGCGGCACACGCAGACAGTCTACATCTAGGTTGTCTGCATCCCAATAATTCGGGTTCTCACACTGGATATATAGCTGCGGTGTGAAAGTGTCGATTTCGGTAAATGGACCACTGCCTACTGGATTTTCGTTTGTGAATGTTGCTGGATCTTTTACTTTGCTCCATACGTGCTTAGGTACGACGGGTACTTTCGCAATTTCGTAAGGAACGTTTGAGTTTGCTTCGCTTAGACGGAATTTAACTTGGTAGTCGTTAACTTTTTCTACGCCAGTCACCCAAGAGTTGATACCAGATTGGTCTAGCTCTGGCTTCTCTTTAACTAGGTTGAAAGAGTAAACAACATCATCAGCGGTAAACGCTTTGCCATCAGACCATTTTACGCCCTTACGGATATCGAAGGTTACGCTCATCAGGTCATCAGCCATGGTAAAGTTTTCTGCTAGACGAAATACAGGCGTGTTACCGTGCATTTCGTTAAAAACAACGAGCGGCTCGTAAATAAAGTCGGTTGTTGTGTGCAGGTTAGTTGCACCCAAGAAAGGGTTAAAGTTACGAACGAAAGTTGTAAACTCTTTAGGGTGGATAGTCAGTTCACTGCGTTCAGCCGCAGTAGCTACCGATGCAAAACCTGTAGTAGCCGTTGCAATAATTGCTGTTGCTAGTGCTGTTTTTTTAATATTGGCAAGCATAGCTGTTCCTTACTATTTGCTTTCATTTCACTAAATGGAATTGAATGTCATCAATTGATAAACACTCTCTAAGACCTACCTCTTGTACATGCCTTACTCATTACAACATTGAGTTTCGCCAAGAGTGGCCTGTAGGCCTTAGGCAGGAGTAAGAAAACACCTTATCCATAAAATAATCAAACTTGATTCCCGTTAAAAACGTTAAAATCTCTGAGCTCTCCGTTATAAACGTTATTTTGGCTAATTTTAACCAGTAGAGGGACAAAAAATAAACGTTGATATGCGTCGCAGTTTATATCCTTGTTAATAATGAGTGTTGGTGATTACTAACCTGGTGATCCATTTAAAATATACGTTTCTTGCTTGGTTTCTAGGTTCGGAGATCTCGCTCACATGCAGAAATGGTGTTAATTAATCAGCTAAAAATTAATCTGCCGTTCTGTTGTGATTAAGTTCGCAATCTCTATCAATAGTTCGTCAAAATCCGCTTGTTATCTGAAAAATGGCCTTTTTTATCGACAGTTTTCTTCCGTTTGTCGTCCTTTTTTTATTGTATGAATGAAGTTTTTTGGTTGCTCGAACTTACCTAATTAAGGCCAGTTAAATGGATAAGATCGTACGTTTTGAAGACCAACAATAGATAGCGATGTCTAACCGAATGTTCGTTATTGGAAATATGTTAATGGGGTAGGAAGAGGCGGTCTCTTTTATCTCTAGGAAGGGAATACTCGAATAACAAAAAAGCCCAGCATGCACGCTGGGCTAGTTTTTTTGATAAATATTAGCTGGTCAATAGTCGCTGTAGTTTATCTCGTTGTGCTTCTATGTATGCTCTCTCGGGGCTCTGTTCTTTGCAGTGTTCGAGGATGAACTCTATCGAGCTTAGCACCGTTCTCCAACGTGGTGTTTTGGGTAATGTTTCTATACGCATGTATTTATCTAAAGTGCGTGTTTGCAAAGTACTACGGTCTAGATAAACGCGCCACAAGCCACTTTGCTCTGCAAATGCGAACTTACTTTCACCCGTTACAGATTCCCAATACTCTAAAGCATGTGTCATTGCGTCTACTAGAACTTCTCGCATAAGTTCTTGCTTGTCTTTTTTATTACCGAGCGCTTTGTCTGCAAGGCGCGTAAATTC
The DNA here is from genome assembly GCF_015163535.1 of Vibrio sp. OPT46. Taxonomy (NCBI): domain Bacteria; kingdom Pseudomonadati; phylum Pseudomonadota; class Gammaproteobacteria; order Vibrionales; family Vibrionaceae; genus Vibrio; species Vibrio sp. OPT46. The sequence goes on from NZ_JADDYG010000005.1 coordinate 171,834, forward strand.
TCCGCCAAGCTCTTTTAGCTTTTGCAATTGGTCTTTGTCACCATCAAATGCATAACTTGAAAGCACTTCTACGGCGGTTTCTAGATTATGTATGCGAGCGGCACTGGCTCCACCGCCGACATTAAAGATGTACATGATATCTAACCCTGAACCTTCAGGGAGCTTAAGAATGTCTGCTTCGATGTTCTGACGAATATCTTCAATATAGATATCAATCTTGCCACAGTAATGAGGTTGTTTGACGGTTAGATATTTAGGGGCAATCAGCTCATCAGCAGATGAGCGCTTTAGCTGTTCTAAGCTGCGCTTGAATAGCTTACAAGCAGCTTCGTTAGCAAAGCGAATACGCTTGTCTTCACGTAGACAGATGATAGCTTCAGGAGCCGATTCTAGCTGTTCCAACAAACGACCTTGAGTCTCAAGTAAGCTTGCTTCAACGACTGCACGCTGTCTAAGTTCAGACTCTAGCACTTTGTTTTCCATATGGCGCATTTCTGCTTTACTTGCCGTTAAATGCGCTTGGATACGTGCCGCCAACTCTTGTTTATTAAATGGTTTCGATAAATAGTCGTTGGCTCCTGCTTCAAAACCTCTTACACGATCTTCTGTTTGACTGAGTGCGGTGAGCATAATGATTGGCAACTCGGCATGATCATAGGTTTCACGTAGTTCACTACAAACTTGGTAGCCGCTCATGCCTGGCATCATGATATCCAATAACAGAAGTTCCGGCTTCTCTTGCTCGACGAGCGCTAACGTTTCTGGCCCATCGGAGACGGTACGCACACGATAGCCCTCTAAACGTAAAAAGCTTTCAAGCACGCGTAAGTTTACTGGTTCATCGTCAGCAACATACAGTAACGGGCCGTCTGGGTTCTCTGGAAGTGATAAGTCTTCACTGTTCTCTACATTAACTTCAGGGATTTGGAAGTGTCCGTGCGCAGCTAGAGTCTGGGTTGCTTGGATTTCTTCTTCACTGGCGAGCGGTAAAGTGAAACTGAAGGTAGTTCCGACCATTGGTTGGCTACTGACGTATAACGAGCCTCCCATTAATTCGATCAATTGACGGCTAATGGAGAGCCCAAGCCCTGCACCTTGACGATAACGGCTCGCGTCTTGCCCTGCTTGGATAAGTGGTTCAAAAATATGTTCAAGTTGTTCTGCGGGAATTCCTTGTCCAGTATCCACGACTTGTACGCGTACATGATCATCTACCACATTAGCGGAGATAACAATTTTACCTTCTGAGGTGTATTTAATCGCATTGCCAATCAGGTTATATAGCACTTGTTCAAGGCGTTGCGGGTCAGCTGACACTGCTTTTAAATCCGCTGGGACTTGGTTGATGATGCGGATGGTTTTACTTCCGAGTAAATGGCTAGAAAGCTCTAAAACCAATCGTGTTGCACTGCCCAAACTCACTGCTGATTTCTGGATATCCATGCTTCCATAACGCATTTTATGATAATCCAACAAGTCATCGACTAGATTAGCGAGACGCTGACCACTTTTAATGATGATATCAAGCTGATATTTCTGGCTAGCGGGGATCGCGCCATTGGCGCCGGACGCTAAGGTTTCAGCAATCCCGACCATGCCGTGTAACGGTGTACGAAGTTCATGAGAAGTCGTGGCTAAGAACTCATCTTTTAATTTATCGGCCAATTGCAGTTCTTCATTCTGTTTCTGAATGATCTGTATGTTGCTTTCTAGTTCTTCATTTTGCTTCTTAATGGTTTGAATCTTCTCTCGAATAGAGCGTTGCATTCGTTCAAAGCTTAACGCAAGCCGACCAATTTCATCTTTACGAACCGTATTAAAAGACGTGTCATCAAGATCCCCTGCAGAGACCTTTTCGGCAACCCAAGTCAATTTCAGCAACGGAGAAGTGATAAAGTTTGATAAATAGTGAGAAGCGATCACCACAAGGATAATGGCGATCAACATAGCGATAACGAATAGTTTTTCGAGTTGATGTATACGAGCGAAAGCTTCGTTTTCTGGTAACTGTACGACGAGCGCCCAAATCACACCACGAGTTTCAATCGGTGCATAAGCCGCGATGATCTCTTCACCTAAACCGTTTGTGTAAGTGCCGACACCAAATGCACCAGAGAGTGCTTTATCGATCACTTCTAAACTGTTCTTAATGTCGTCTTGTTTCGTGTTAATTGTGCGAGGTTGGTGATCATTTCCAACCAGCAAGGTGTTAATTGATGACTCTCGGTTGGCGTCTGCGGCTAACTTAGTGATGCCATTATTTGGCAAGCGGAACATGGCATAGCTGTGTAGATAACCTTGCTGAACAATTGGTGCACCTAGCCAAGCGACTGATTTCCCCCCTTCCAGCTCGAAGTCAGACACAATCACAGGAGTGTAGTCTTCGTTTACTTTTCGACGTTCAGTCACATCATCGGCGAGACGCTTGAAAGTTTTGCCAAGTGCCGAGTCTTTGTAGGGGCCTGATAACAAGTTCGTTCCGTAGTTATCGTCTTTGTTGATCGAGTAGGTGACGTTACCATTGATGTCTACCAGCAAAATGTCATTAAAATCAGAGCGCTTGAGGAGCTCTAAGTAGGCCCAATGATAGCGTTTATGTAAAAGCCGGTAACGTTCACTTCCTACATAGTTGGATGACTCGGGTAACGTTGAGGTTTTGATTTGGTCTCCGCTGCCCTCGATGTAGCGCTGTTGGGCGTTTTTACGAGACTCTTCAATATCATTGCCTAAACGACTAAAAGCATTGACGAGACCGTAGAATCGGCCACCACTGGCGTAAGCCAACTCTGAGCGCACAAAGCCCATGACTTCGGTTTCTCGTGCCTCAAAGTAGTCGATGATTTGCTGCTGTTTTGTATCTCGAACAGACAGTAAGTGCGAGGTGCTTTGTTCTTGCAGATCTTTACTGTGGGACTGCAAGAAAAAGATCGCAGTAATGGTAAGAGGTGTGATACTGAGCACCAGAAATGCGGTCATCAGTGTACTCTGAAGGCGCTTAAATTTCTGTTTTTTGTAGAATTTAAACATGGATAAGATTACAACTCATAATGGGCAGTTCTAAAACATAATTCGCTGCCGAGGTTCTCGTTAAAAACGGATAAGATGTTCAACTAGATAGAATTAACAAAATTAACGAGTTTTTTTTCTTTGACAAGAAAGTTAGTTGTAAAGCGTGCAGGGTGACGCAGTTTTTCTTATGAGTGTTGAATTTATGAGAAAAAATCGCGCAGGTTTGTGCCTGCGCGGAGGGAAGTTATGATTTTTTCGCGTAGTAGATAGAAAATTTATTGGTCTTATTTAGCGTCTCGCAATTATTAAACGCCCGCTCGATAATTGGTGGGTATTTTAAGAAGCTATTCGCGACAATCACCATTTCGCCGTCTTTGGTTAGGTATTGTGGCGCCTGACCCAACAAGGTTTCCGCTGCGTTGTAATTTGTGTCTAGACCACTGTGGAATGGCGGGTTGCTGACGATAAAGCGGTAGTCTTTTTCGGTATCCGAGTATATATCTGATGCAAATACGCGTCCGGATAAACCATTCGCTTCTAATGTGGCTTGGCTAGAAGTGATCGCATAAGCATTAATGTCA
>NZ_JADDYG010000005.1:175554-175976 GCF_015163535.1 Vibrio sp. OPT46
AGCAGCAATCGGCTACCTAAGTCGAACTCGCCATGGCTGAATACGCCAGGTAGGCTCTTAACCGCTAGCGACTGCTCACCGAGTGTAACAGTGTAAGACTTAAACCAATCTGCTTGGTTGAAAGGTTTTGGTTCATTGAGGCAATTACCCCAGTAAAATGAGCAGCGACGAGCAGAGTCGTACTTGTTCACAGGGCCGTATTCTTGGAACATCTTCTCGATGCTCTTGATGCCGGAGCGGTTTTCACCAACGATGACGATTTCGGTGTTAATGCCCAGTTTCGCCATCAACATCGCCAGCAAGTATTCTGCTTCGGCTTTTGCTTTTGGCCAGTATAAAAGGACCATGTCTGCTTTTGTTTCAACATCAAACACAGAGCCAAAATGACTTTTCACTTTGTCAGAGGTTTGAATTTGGCGGTA
>NZ_JADDYG010000005.1:175986-190855 GCF_015163535.1 Vibrio sp. OPT46
AGCTTTTGCCTTTGGCCAGTATAAAAGGACCATGTCTGCTTTTGTTTCAACATCAAACACAGAGCCAAAATGACTTTTCACTTTGTCAGAGGTTTGAATTTGGCGGTAGTAGCTATAGTTGGAAGTAAACACTTCAACAGACTCACAATGAGCCACTAACTCAAGAGGAAATAGGTCTTCAACTTCACCAGCGACTAAAACGTGTTTTCCATTGAAGTATTCAAGTTGGCGCTGAGCTATTTGGCTAGGAGCGATATAAGCAGACATAAATTTGGTTCATCAGAAATAATTTGGGGCAGATTTTCGCACAATCTGCCCCAAGCTTGAAGTGATTAAGCGGTGACTAGCTGTTGTCTTGTTGGTTAAGGAAGTCTTTGAATTCTTCCTCGTAGATATTAAACAGTACCATGGTCACGGCAAAAATAAGTGGGCCGTAGATAAGACCAATCAAACCAAACAGATGCAGACCACCCAGTAATGAGAAGAAAATCATAAGGGTATTCATGCCGGCGCTGCCTTGCATTAGCAACGGACGCAATAGGTTATCTATAGAGCCAACGACGACTACACTCCACACCGTCAAGAAGATAGCCCAAGTCATATCGCCTGTTAAGAACAAGTACGCTGCTGCAGGAATCCAGATTAGCGCGGTTCCTACCACTGGAATGAATGATGCAAAGCCCATCATCGTTCCCCAAAATAGCCCAGGGAAGCCAGCTAGCCACATACCGATGCCGCCAGCCAAACCTTGAGCAATCGCTGTCATGAATGAGCCCATCACGGCTGATTTAGAAACTTGCTCTATCTCTGTCAATATGCGGTCTTCTTGGCTACGTGAGAGTGGCAGGATATGACGAATCGCAGAGATAATTTTGTCGTGGTCACGAAGCAGAAAAAACAGCACAAACAGCATCAGGAAGAAGTTCATTAGGAAGTTGGTTGCGTCTCCTAAAATCTTTGCGCTGATAGCAACTAAGTTAGAGCCAAACGATGTAGCAAATTGACCAATTTTCTCAGCAATGGCTTTGGGCTCGATTTTATCAAAAGGTAAGTACTCATTAACAATCGCTAAGCCTTTGATAACGAAAGGATGTTGGAATATATCTTGGATGCCACCATTGGTAACCCAATTATATGTATTTTGTGAGAAAACAGAGCCTTGCTGAACAATGGCTGCAAACACAAATAAAAGCGGGATAACAATAATAAACGTCAAGACGACACATGACAGCAGTGCTGCCATATTTGGGTGCTTGGGAATTTTCTGCTCAAACCATTCGTGTATCGGAAACATGAGCAAAGAAATGATAAAAGCCATCACAATGGAATTGATATATGGCTCAACCAATAAGTAGCAAGCAAAAGCAGCGGCGAGTAAAGCAACCATTAGTACTCGGTGACTCGACGTTATTTTTACATTATTTGGCATGGTATTAGTCCAACTTACAGGTGACGTTTACGGTTTATGCCTTCAATGATGGCGTGTAACCTTTATTACTTTGCACTCTTAACTCTTTCAAGCTTATGACAATGCCGAATTAGAGCAGGGCGATGTACCTTGCTATAATGACTACAAATCAGTCGGTTATCAATCAAGAGATGAGCTATGGGTTGTTGCAACGGTGATAAAAAGTGTCAAACCGAGAAAAAAGCTAAGCGAATACCGTGGTTTGGCATTGTCGTTGGGGTATTAGCGATATTGGTTATTTTGAATTGGCAATAAAAAAGGACCGTTACGGTCCTTTTCTAAATGCGTTATCGCCGTTTTTAGCGATTACTTCGCTTCTTCTGCAAGAACAGCAAAACAGCGGTCAGCAGCTTCTAGTGTGGCATCAATCTCTTTTGAACCATGAGCGAGTGAAGTAAAGCTCGCTTCAAACGCAGATGGCGCAAGGTAGACACCGTGTTTTAGCATTAAGTGGAAGAAACGCTTGAAGCGTTCTACATCGCACTTCGTTACGTCTTCGTAGCAAGTTACTTTTTCTTGGTCAGTGAAGAAGAAGCCGAACATACCGCCCACTTGGTTAACAACTAGCGGAATACCGTGTTTTTCTGCTAGAGACTTAAAACCTTCAGCAAGTTGTTTCGTTTTAGAAGCTAGGCGCTTTTCGTTGCCTTCTTCTTTTAGAAGGTTCAAACATGCGTAGCCTGCTGCCATTGCGACAGGGTTACCGGAAAGGGTACCAGCTTGGTAAACTGGGCCTGTAGGTGCAACGTATTGCATCACTTCTTTACGGCCACCGAAAGCACCTACTGGCATACCGCCACCAATCACTTTACCCAGTGTCGTTAGGTCGGGTTTGATGTTGTAGTGTGCTTGCGCGCCGCCTAGAGCAACACGGAAGCCTGTCATTACTTCATCAAAAATTAGTAGCGCGCCTTCTTGATCACAGATTTCACGTAGCCCTTCGTGGAAGCCTTCCACTGGTGGAATACAGTTCATGTTGCCTGCTACTGGCTCAACGATGATACAAGCAATTTCGCCTTTGTTAGCAGCAAATAGCTCGCGTACAGAATCTAGGTCGTTGAATGTTGCTGTTAGCGTGTGTTTAGCAAAATCTGCAGGAACGCCAGGAGAGCTTGGTTGGCCTAGAGTTAGTGCACCAGAACCTGCTTTTACTAGCAAGCTATCAGCGTGGCCGTGGTAACAACCTTCAAATTTCATGATCTTATCGCGACCGGTGAAGCCACGTGCAAGGCGAATCGCGCTCATAGTAGCTTCAGTACCAGAACTTACCATGCGGACTTGCTCCATTGATGGAACAAGCTCAGAAACTAATTCTGCCATCGCGATTTCAAGTTCTGTTGGCGCACCGAAGCTAAGACCGCGTTGCGCTGCATCAATTACTGCTTCGCGGATAACCGCGTGGTTGTGGCCAAGAATCATTGGACCCCAAGAGCCAACGTAATCAATATACGCTTTACCATCGGCATCAAAAATCAGTGGACCGTCTGCTCGTTCGATAAATAGCGGAGAGCCGCCAACGCCGTTGAATGCACGAACTGGTGAATTGACACCGCCAGGGATGGTTTGCTGAGCTTTTTGATACAGCTCTGATGATTTGGTCATGGGGTTATCCTCTTTTGATTGCTCGGACCAAGTGGAGCGCATTGTACCTAGCTATAATCAAGTTAGAAACGTTTTGCTTAATTTATGTGTTGTTTCGCAGTGTAATCTTATATATCCGCATCTGTTATAAAGAATCGGCGGCGAATACTTGAACGAGTTTGTCAGGTATTGGATAATCGTCTCAATTAGCACAAATTTGACGTCTTGCTTCAGGCTTGACGCATTACACGAGTGAGAGAGGTCTTCGTGAGCGAAGTAAACGTACCATTATCTTTTTCTGACGCAGCAGCATCTCGCGTTAAAGCATTGATTGCTGAAGAAGAAAACCCAGCATTGAAACTGCGCGTATACATTACTGGCGGCGGCTGCAGCGGCTTCCAATACGGCTTTACTTTTGATGAAAATGTAAACGAAGGCGATACAACAATCGTAAACAGTGGTGTAACACTGGTTGTAGACCCTATGAGTCTGCAATATCTCGTTGGCGGTATTGTTGACTACACAGAAGGGTTGGAAGGAGCGCGCTTCTTCGTAAATAACCCCAATGCAACGACAACATGTGGTTGTGGTGCATCGTTCAGTGTGTAATTAACACCTAACAGGCAGCTAATGGCTGCCTGTGCTTTATGTAGAAGGATGTCACGTAAAGCACACGCTCGCAGATATGCAGAGAAATAATAAAAAGGACTTTATATGTCTGGACTTTCTTTTGGACGCCGAATTGTCGAGCGCCCTTGGCTAGTATCTCTTATCCTCGTCTTACTTCTTGTTGCATGGCTAACCATCGGCCAACTCAAAGCACAAGATGATAATCCTAACTCTTCAACATCCACGAACACGACACCACTTGCAAAGGTGATGTTTGATACTTTTCTTGCCGAACCTACCAGTAAAACCATTGAATTGTATGGACGAACAGCGCCCAATCGTCAAGCGCGTCTTGGCGCCGAAGTTGCCGGTAAAATAGTCAGTCTTAACATAAAGAAAGGCCAAGCGGTCAAACAGGGACAAGTGATCGCAAACATCGATAAGCGCGACCTTGGCATTCAACTTAAACGGGCCCAGGCGATGCTGTTGGTTAAAGAGAAAGAGTTTAATGCAGCTAAATCGCTAAAAAGTCGTGGACTGCAAGGTGAGGTTGCATTTGCGACAGCGCAAGCAGCGTTGGTAGATGCACGTGCGAATTTGAGTAACGTGCAAACGGCTTTAAGAAATACTGAGGTTAAAGCGCCATTTGATGGCATCGTAGATCACCACTTTGTTGAGTTAGGTGATTTTGTCGGGATTGGCGATCCTATTGCGACGGTCATTGATTTGGATACTTTAGTGATTGAAGCCGATGTCAGTGAACGGCATATACAATACCTTAAGGAAGGCCTAGAAGCCGACGTAAGAACCATTAACCAACAGCATCATCAAGGTCGTGTGCGCTACATTGGACGTGTTTCTTCTGCTTCTACTAATACATTTCCAATTGAAATCGAAATTGATAATCAAGACGCAAGAATTCCTGCCGGTATGAGCGCAGAAGTACAGCTGCCTTTGAGTGAAGTGTTAGCGGTAAAGATTACGGCTGCCATGTTAGCACTAGATGAAGAAGGTAACTTAGGTGTCAAGACACTGCGTAATGAGCATGTTGAGTTTGTTCCAATTCAACTCGTTAAGGCCGAGGATGATGGTGTGTGGCTCTCTGGGTTAGGAGAGCGTGTAGACATTATCGTGCTGGGACAAGGTTTTGTGCGAGATGGTGATCAAGTACTGGCCAATAAAGTTGATGACCTAGTTCTTGAAGCAGCTAATGAGCAGTAAGGAGCACCTATGTACACTCTGATTGATGCTGCGTTATCTCGCGCTCGCACTATGCTGACATTATTGGTGATGATATTAATTGCAGGTGTCATTACTTACGTCACAATCCCCAAGGAATCGAGCCCTGATATTACCATTCCGATCATTTATGTTTCTGTTGGACATCAAGGTATTTCTCCTGTCGATGCCGAGCGTTTATTGGTTCGCCCAATAGAGCAAGAGCTGCGTTCAATTGAAGGCGTAAAAGAGATGACCTCTGTGGCATCAGAAGGTCATGCTTCGGTGACGCTGGAATTTAGTGTCGGAGTGGATCTTGATAAAGCGATGGCAGATGTGCGTGATGCGGTTGATCTTGCGAAGCCAAAGTTACCAGAGGACAGTGATGAGCCAACGGTAAACGAAGTCACGTTTGCATCTGAAGAGCCTGTGTTGACCGTTGTGCTCTATGGCACCGTACCAGAGCGAACCATTGTTCAGATTGCCAGAACGTTACGTGATCGTTTGGAAAGTTTCCGTCAGATTCTTGAGGTTGAAATCGCAGGAGATCGCGAAGACATCGTGGAGATAGTTGTCGATCCGCTATTGATGGAAAGCTACGGTCTCGATCAAGCGGATATCTATAATTTAATCGCCTTGAATAACCGAGTTGTGGCAGCGGGGTTTGTCGATACTGGGTATGGACGCTTTTCGGTAAAAGTCCCATCGGTTTTTGATTCACTGAAAGATGTGCTTGAATTACCGATCAAGGTGAATGGCAAAGAGGTGATCACTTTTGGCGATGTGGCGACAGTACGGCGTGCATTTCGCGATCCTGAAAGTTTTGCTCGTTTAGATGGCGAATCTGCCATCGTTTTGGACGTAAAAAAACGGGCAGGGGAAAACATCATTGAAACGGTTGAGCTGGTAAAAGAAGTACTGGCTCAGGGACAGAAGCGCGCTGAGTGGCCCGACAATTTGCAAGTTAAATACACTTGGGATCAATCCGACGATGTCAAATTGATGCTCAGTGATCTACAAAACAATATCTTATCCGCAATTATCCTCGTAGTTATCGTCATTATTGCCATATTGGGGGTTAGGACCGCGCTTCTCGTGGGGATTTCTATTCCAGGATCGTTCTTGACTGGGTTGTTGGTGTTATCGGTATTTGGGCTGACGGTCAATATCGTCGTACTGTTTGCTTTAATTATGGCAGTAGGCATGTTGGTGGATGGTGCCATTGTGGTGACAGAGTTTGCAGATCGGCGCATGCAAGAAGGAACGCCACGTAAAGAAGCCTATCGAGATGCCGCAAAGCGAATGGCCTGGCCTATTACCGCATCTACAGCAACCACATTGGCTGCGTTTGCTCCATTACTTTTCTGGCCAGACATCACTGGTGAGTTCATGAAGTACTTACCACTTACTTTAATTGCTACTTTGGCCGCTTCTCTGATGATGGCTTTATTGTTCGTTCCTGTCATCGGCGGGATCATTGGCAAGCCTCAAGTAGTCAATCAGAAAGCTCAGCGAGAAATGGTGGAGCTGCATAACGGCAACTTTGAAAAAGCGACAGGCATTACCAAGCTTTATTACCAGACTCTGTCGGTAGCGATTCGTCATCCATGGAAGGTCTTACTCAGCGCGATACTGCTAGCGGCAGGTGTCGGCTTCACTTACAACAAAGCTGGCTTGGGTGCAGAGTTTTTCCCTGAGGTGGACCCTGCCTTTTTTACCGTTAAAGTTCGTTCTTATGGTGACTTGTCTATTCACGAAAAAGATGTTGTTATGCGCGAAATCGAGAAGGTGATGCTCGGTCATGACGAGTTTGAAAGTGTCTACACGCGCACAGGATCTAGCGATAATGGGGACGAGATTGGCCAGATTCAAATAACGCCTGTGGATTGGCAGTATCGACGCAAAGTGAAAACCATTATTGAGGAACTAAAAGAGACGACAGATCGCTTTTATGGTGTTGAACTTGAGTATAAATTCCCGGACGCAGGACCGCCTGTCGAGCATGATCTCGTGATTGAAGTATCATCACGAAACTTGAGTGTTAGTGCGTTAGATGAAGCGGCCAAAAAAGTACGACATTGGGCTGATGGTAATCCTGCACTGACCAACTTGAGTGATACCACTAATAAGGAAGGGATTGATTGGCAAATTGATATCCAGCGAGATGACGCCTCTCGCTTTGCAGCGGATGCTACTTTAGTCGGGAATACCGTCCAGTTTGTTACGAACGGCTTGAAAATAGGCGATTATTTGCCCGATGATGCGGATGAAGAAGTCGATATTTTGGTACGCTATCCGCAAGATAAGCGCGACATAGGTCGATTTGATCAACTGAGAGTGAAAACGGCAGCTGGTCTGGTACCGATTACGAATTTTGCTCAAATCAAACCAGATCATAAGCAAGACACTATTCGTCGGGTCGACGGTCATCGAGTTATCAATATTAAAGCGGATATGGTGGAAGGTTACAATTTGGCGCTTGAGTTACCTAAGATTGCCGCTGGAATGGAACAGCTCGACTTACCGGAAGGCATTGAATATAAGATTCGGGGTCAAAATGAAGAGCAGGAAAACTCATCAGCATTCTTGCAAAATGCTTTTATTGTCGCGCTTGGTGTGATGGCTTTGATTTTAATTACGCAGTTTAATAGCTTTTATCAAGCTTTCTTAATCCTTAGTGCAGTGCTGTTTTCTACCGTTGGTGTCTTCGCCGGGTTACTTATTTTCCAAAAGCCATTTGGCATCATTATGTCGGGAATTGGAGTGATTGCGTTGGCTGGTATCGTGGTAAACAACAATATTGTTTTAATCGATACTTATAATCAGATGCGTAAACGTGGCTTAGAAAAATCTGAGGCTATTTTGCGTACGGGTGTGCAGCGTTTAAGACCCGTTTTACTTACGACGGTGACCACCATATTAGGCTTATTGCCAATGGTGTTAGAAATGAACATCGACTTAGTTAATCAGAAAGTGGAGTTTGGCGCACCAAGCACTCAATGGTGGTCTCAGCTTGCGACCGCTGTCGCGGGTGGTTTGGCGTTTGCGACTTTGCTAACGTTAGTTCTGACACCGTGTTTGCTTATGCTCGGGAGAGAGCATCACTCCGAACAGTAAGCTTTATCGTGATGATATCGACAAAACAAAAAGGGCAGCTTCGCTGCCCTTTTCAATACCTGGCTTACTTCATTGCTAGCAGTTTGCTGTAGCGTTCAAGCTTGTCCATGCTAATTTTCGCGTTTGCCATGAAAGTTTGTCTCGCTTTGCCTGTCAGGGATTTAGATTGTGGCAAATTCACCGTGCGCGGGTTTTTATGGACACCATTCACAAGGAACTCATAGTGCAGGTGAGGGCCAGTTACACGGCCAGTTCCGCCAAGCGTACCAATGGTTTGGCCTTGCTTAACGCGTTGACCAGCTCGTACAGTACGTTTGGTTAAGTGCAGGTACTTGGTAATGTAAGTATTGCTATGTTTAATGAAAACGTAGTTACCATTAAATTTGTTGTAAGACGATTTTTGAACAACGCCATCACCAGCCGCCCAAATCGGGGTGCCCACTGGTGCCGCATAGTCCGTGCCTCTATGAGGACGAACGCGTCCCGTCACTGGATGTAAGCGGCGTGGGTTGAAATTAGACGAAACTCGACGGAAATCCAACGGCGCGCGTAAGAATGCTTTTTTCATTGCACGCCCATTTTCGTCGTAATACTTGCCACTTTTCTGATCCAATATTGCGGTAAAGGTATCGCCTTGGTTTTTAAAGATCGCAGCAATGATTTTTCCACGGCCGATTACTTCACCTTCTACCACTTCCTCTTGGTAAAGTACTCGGAAGCTGTCGTTTTTACGAATATCTAAAGCAAAGTCGATGTCCCAACCAAATATGCCAGCCAGTTCCATGATTTGGTTACCATTTAATCCAGAAGATATTCCTGCATTCCAAAAGTTTGATTTGATGGTGGCTTCAGCGTAGTTGTACTGGAAGTCGACTTCTTTTTTATCAACTTCAGAAACGTACTTGCCGTCTTTTAATGTGATACGAAAAGTCTCGAACGCGCTTAGTGTCCTTCTTAGCTGCACCAAGTCGTTATTTTCGTCAAAGCCAAATTGCAATCGGTCACCAGGTCGAAGCCGAGTTAACTGTTTTTCTACTTCTTTGTCTGATGACACCAGTTCATGTAATAGACGAGCAGAAAGCCCTACGCGACTAAATAAGATGGCAGCACTCTCGCCATTTTTTACCTTGTATGTCTCCCAGCGCAGCACGGCGGGAACCGCAGGCGATGAACTATTTAGTGCACTGAGTTCGAGGGAAACTGGCACAGGATAATGTTGACCAACTTTTAATCGGCTCTGCTGCGGGTCTAGGTCTTGCGGATCAGGTAAAAAGAAGAGCGCGAAGATAATCAGCGCACTAAAAAAACCGATCAATACTTTGTGCAAGAGTGGAAGTCGGACAAAAATCGAATGCATGAGGTACTTGATTGCTAAATTAAACGGAAAAAGTGACAACTACCTAGTCTAACGTGTTTCAAAATGCATCGCTATTCAAGTAATATGTTCAGCTATTATATTTTTGCCAAATCTGTGGGAGTGAACAAGAATGGCGAGCATTGAAGCTGCACTAGCCGAGATTAAGCGCGGTGTTGAAGAGCTGATTCCAGAAGAAGAGCTAATCGCAAAACTAAAAGAAGACCGTCCTCTACGTATTAAATTGGGCGCTGATCCAACAGCACCTGACATTCACCTAGGCCATACGGTTATTTTCAATAAGCTTCGCTTGTTCCAAGAACTAGGTCATGAAGTGACGTTCCTAATCGGTGACTTCACTGCAATGGTTGGTGACCCAACAGGTAAAAACACAACTCGTCCACCGCTAAGTCGTGAAGACGTATTGCGTAACGCTGAAACGTACAAAGAGCAAGTGTTCAAAATTCTCGATCCTGCAAAGACTAAAATTCAGTTTAACTCTGAGTGGCTGTCTGAACTGGGCGCAGAAGGTATGATTCGCCTTGCGGCAAACCAAACCGTTGCTCGTATGCTAGAGCGTGACGACTTTAAAAAGCGTTACGCGGGTGGTCAGCCAATTGCTATTCATGAGTTCATGTACCCACTTCTACAAGGCTGGGACTCAGTAGCAATGGAAACGGATGTTGAATTAGGTGGTACAGACCAGAAGTTCAACCTTCTAATGGGTCGTGAACTGCAAAAGTCTCACGGTCAAAAACCTCAGGTTGTACTGATGATGCCGCTTCTAGTGGGCCTTGATGGCGAGAAGAAGATGTCTAAGTCAGCAAACAACTACATCGGTATCAGCGAAGCGCCAAGCGAAATGTTTGGTAAAATCATGTCTATTTCTGATGACCTAATGTGGAGCTACTACGAGCTGCTCTCTTTCCGTCCTCTGGAAGAGATTGCTCAATTCAAAGCTGATGTAGAAGCGGGCAAAAACCCTCGTGACATCAAAGTATTGCTAGCAAAAGAAATTATTACTCGTTTCCACAGTGAAGCCGATGCCGATGCAGCAGAGCAAGAATTCGTAAACCGTTTTGCGAAGAACCAAATTCCTGATGAAATGCCAGAGTTTGACTTTGACGCAGGTCGCCCAGTGAGTAATCTGTTGAAAGAAGCAGGTTTATGTCCATCATCGTCAGATGCGATGCGCATGGTTAAGCAGGGCGCTGTGAAGATTGATGGTGAAAAAATTGCGGACAGCAAATTTGCTCCAGAAGCGGGTACTTACGTGTTCCAAGTAGGCAAACGTAAATTTGCTCGTATTACTATTCAGTAATTCATAATGACTGCAAATGAAAGCGTCCGAAGGGCGCTTTTTTTGTATGAAAATTTAGCAAAAACGGCAAAGTAAAACTTCCATACCTGATGAACTTTGCTACTATACTTGCGCTGCCAATAATGGCAGCGCTATCGGAGATTTACATGAACAATACCGACCATCCTCCCAGTCGTTGGGTGAGTAAGATTAAGGGAGCGAAATAACCCGCTTCGGTATTGGCGATCTCCGCCTTACCTAAGTGGTGAGGCATCTTTTCTAATTTTTTTCTCGTTATTTCCTTCATACATTCTGAATAGACAGTGCATTCGCATTGGTTTTCTCTGTGCATCTTATTTGTTGTCTGACTTTTAGCGTGCAAGAGTGGCTTTTCATGCTTTGTCGATGGTCGTTACCAATGCCAATCGGGAGATTCGCCATGACGGTAATGAACAACACTTTTATTGAAACAACACCAAACTTTTCTGAAGTAGAAATTGGTGCAGCTCGCAATGCATTCTTGCAGTACGAGCAAGAGCAACAAGTCCATTTGCTTACGGTTATGCCGATTGATGAGGCTGTAGGTATTTTACAGCATTGCTCTGTCGGCTATGTGAATAGTCTTATTGCTCAACTTGAGCAAGCAGGCCATGACAAACGCGCACGTCATTATGCTCACCAATTAGGTCTGCATATGTCTGAAGTTGATACACCTGATGGTTATTTATCGACTAGTGTTTTGGGGCACGTGAAGCAGCGTATTGGGTGGATCATTGCACTGGCTCTTTTAGGGATAGTGTCAGGCTTGATCATTGCTCAGTATGAGGACACCCTTAGTCAGCTTGTTTTACTTGCAGTGTACATGCCAGTGATTGCAGCTGCTGGTGGTAACACAGGAACACAAGCAGCAACTTTAGTGATTCGTGCTCTTGCTACTGGAGAGTTAAAAAAACGCCAATGGTTAGAAGTTTTGTGGAAAGAGAGCCGAGTCGCTCTATTTATTGCGCTAGCGATCGCTATCGTGATGATTGGACGCATTATGTTATTTAGTGCAGGACAATCAACAGGAGGCTTTGAACTGACCGATATCGCACTGGCAATAGCAGTTGCGCTGTTCATTCAAGTCACCATTTCTACAACATTGGGCGGGCTGTTGCCAATTATTGCACGAGCTTGCAAGTTGGACCCAGCCGTATTGGTGAGTCCAGTTCTTGCGTCTATCGTCGATATTTCAGGAATGTGGATTTACTTTAACGTGGTGAACTATTTCTTAGGTATTGCCTGACTAAAGTTCACAATGTCATTGTAAAAAAGCTGCTCAAAATGTGTAATCGGGGCGATGACAGGTGTGTTGTCGTCCCGTTTTTCTGGGAAGTAGTCTGAAACAAACTGAACAAAAATGGTGTTAGGTTGACCATTTTTATCCAAGCCATATCCAGCCATATTGTAAGTCCCGTAGATAGAGCCACTTTTCGCTATCAGCTGTCCTTTAATTGGAAGTTTTCGCATACTTTGTCGGTACTTTAATGTGCCGGATTCACCTGATTTCGGCATGATGGCAATCAATTTGAGTTCGTTTTCATGCTTCCAAATATAGCGCAGCATTTCAGCCATCTTGGTCGCGGAGATCCGGTTATTTCGCGAAAGTCCTGAGCCGTCTTCTAGGCGCGCATTACGAATATCAATACCAGTGTTGGCGAAAATGATCTGCTTGATCGCTTCTGTACCGTTAGTAAAACTGCCTGGCTGAACGAAAAATTTAGCACCAAGTGTTTTAGTTAATGTGTCGGCAATCAAGTTGTCAGAGTTTTTGAGCATATCTTCAAGAATGTCTGGTAAGGCCTTTGATTGATGCATTGCGATGAGCTTTCGCTGCTTTTCTGGCGCCGTACCGACCCTAATCTTTCCTGATACCCCAATGTTGAGCTCCTTGAGCAAAGTCGCCAACCTTTGACTGGTGTAACGCTCAGGGTCTTGAACCGCAAATTTCAGTGGCAATGGTTTGTCTCTTTCAACCAAGCACCCTGTTAGCTTGTAGTTGTTATCGGGATTTGCAACTAAACCTAAGTCACAATGACGACTTTTCTTAATGGTTTTAGAAACTGTTTCTACGGTACTTGTGACACGAATAGGTTGATGCTCTGGTACGTAGACCCGCGTTCCACCATCTTTTTGTGTATAGATAGAGGCTTGTACACAGTTGTTATTGAGTGTGATGGTCGATGCCGGAGCGCTGTAGCAAACTCCCAAGATATCCCACGGCCAGCCCACCGCACGGTTATAACCAGTGAATGCGCTGTTATCGAGCCATAGGTCACCGTTAATCCGTTTTAAGCCATTTTTCTTAGCTAGAGTGAGAAGTGATTTTAAGTCGTTGGTTTGGAGTGTTGGGTCGCCGACAAAGTAAATCACTGCATCTGAGTTCGACGTTTCCAGCTTGGTTCGAAACCGGAAATTATCACCCAGTTCTAGCTTTGCGGCTAATGCGGTGACGATTTTTAATGTACTCGCTGGTGGGAACAGTTGTTCGGTAGGATGAACACCGTCAAGCTCAGCATTTTCACTGAGTTTCTCCGCAACTAAACTGATGCGGGCGCCTTCAGGCAACACCTCTTGATGAGGGTACGCTTGTGAAAAAGCAGAAAGTAATGAAGAGAATATGAGCAAGAGCCAACGTAAACACATAATGATACTTTCTAAGGTGAGTTATGTGATTGAGTATACGCAAGTCCTTTCAATATGCTAGGTAACTAAAGAAATGCTTCAAATGTCTTCATGAATGAGACACGAGAGAAAGGCGCGCTGCTTAAAATGAAGTATAAAAAATGCCCGCTTAAAGCGGGCATTCGATATTCTAGTCAAAGACCGGAATTAGAAGTCGTAACGTAGACCTAGAGCTAGCTCGTCTTCAGCATCGATCTTAGTTGCAACTGTTTTGCTAGTGTCAGTTGAACCAAACTTGTCACCTGCATCAATCAGGTTGAAGTTGTAAGAAATGTAACCACGGAAGTTAGGCTTGAAGTAGTAAGAAGCATCAACAGCGAAGTTGTTTGCAGAAGTTTCGTTGTTAGTTTCTGCATTGTTGTATGATGTTGTAAATACTGTTTGGCCTAGAGTGTAAGCACCCGCTAGCTCGTAACCAGTGTAATCAACTGTGTTACTGTTGTTTGAATCTTCCATTTTCTCGCCGTCAGTGAATACACCAGCGAAGTAAAGATCAGACATTGTGTAAGATGCAGCTAGCATGTACTCGTTAGCTTTGTCTTGATCTGCGTAACCAGCACCTAGCTCAAGACCAGTGTCAGCTAGAGCGTAGATTGCAGATAGAGAGTAACCGTCTTGTTTGTTGTCGTAGTACTCACCAGTGTTTTTGTTTTCCATACGATCAGCGAAGCGGTAGCTTGCTTTTACGCTTAGGTTTTCAAACTGGCCTTTGTAAGCCATCATGTTGTCTGTACGGTCTGATACAGCTAGTTTGTCTGCTGCAGAGTTACCGTGGTAAGCCATGATATCTGTGAAGTCAGTGATAACGCCTAGTGCACCTTCAGTTTTACCGTATGCGAACTCACCGTAAGCACCGCCAAGACCAGCGTAAGCAAGACGAGTTTCTAGATCGCTCTTGTCGTCGCCGTCTACAGTACCGTTTTGAGCAGTCTCAAACTCACCTTCCCAGAAACCAACACCGTATAGGTTGTCATTGATTTCTTGTTTACCAAGGAAGTTTAGACGGATGCGAGATTTGTCTTGAGCGTCGCCATCTTTCATAGATAGACGTGCTTCAGCACGGCCGCCCATTTCTAGAGAAGTACCGTCTTGGTTGTAAAGTTCAGCTGCGTTTACGCCAGTTGCCATAGCTGCTGCAGATACAGAAAGAGCAATTAGAGTCTTTTTCATCTTATTTGTCCTAGTTAGCTGTCCATAATCATTGTTGTATGGGGGAGAGGTGATCTCTCACAAGTTGTTGGTCCAAAATTGGCTAATTGAGCGATATAGTTCGCACTTGTAAGCCATTGATCTAACAACTCGCTGGACATGTTTTACTGCTAAAGTTTCCGTATGAGTTAGTAAAATGATATAAATCCCACTGATGAACACTGTTCAATTGTGCGTTGTTTTTATTTAACTTACTGTTTTTGATTGAAATTATTGGCAATGACATTGGCCTGACATTGATTAGTTTTTATCTTTTTTGAGGTTTTTGGTGTAATGAACAGTGTTGTTT
>NZ_JADDYG010000005.1:190865-206013 GCF_015163535.1 Vibrio sp. OPT46
ATGCGTTGTTTTTATTTAAATTACTGTTTTTGATTGAAATTATTGGCAATGACATTGGCCTGACATTGATTAGTTTTTATCTTTTTTGAGGTTTTTGGTGTAATGAACAGTGTTGTTTTTCAATAAATTGAGAAGGTGATTCGCCCTAGAACCGCTCTAAAAGTGAGTTATATCATTATGCCGAAAAGGCATAGTCTTGCTGTCTTTCGAATTAAGATGATTTCGTCCGGGAGTTTGTTTACACTAAACGAAATACATCTTTAAGCGCACTACCCAGTCCTATGACAGGGTGGGCTTTTTTTGTCCAAAGACCCATTTGGGCTTGAGGTTATAAAATGGAAAAAGTTCCAATGACACTACGTGGCGAGCAAAAGCTACGTGCAGAACTCGATCGTCTACTTAAACTACGTCCTCAGATCTCAGAGGCAATTGCTGAAGCTCGTGAGCTAGGTGATTTAAAAGAGAATGCTGAATATCACGCCGCTCGTGAAGAGCAGGGCATTTGTGAAGCACAAATCCGTGACATTGAATACAAACTGTCAGTTGCTCAAGTTATTGATGTAACGAAGATGGAGAACACGGGTAAAGTTATTTTTGGTTCAACCGTAACCTTGATTGATATCGACACCGAAGAAGAAAAAACGTACCAAATCGTTGGTGATGACGAAGCCGATATCAAAGCAGGTCGCATTTCAGTGAGCTCACCTATTGCTCGTGGCCTGATTGGTAAGATGGAAGGCGATGAAGTTGCTATTCAAACTCCGGGTGGCGCGAAAGACTTCGAAATTGACCGAGTAGAATATATCTAAGTCGTTTGGAGTAGCATTACTACTCTGATAAAACGCAAAAAGGTCGCCTCAGGCGACCTTTTTTCTTCAGCAACGTAAGTAGAGTTACTTACGAGGGATTTCGATTTTACGCTCTTCAGACTGGCGGTATAGCACAAGCACTTTACCAATAGTCTGAACTTTTTCAGCGCCCGTCTCACGTACGATAGCGTCGATGATTAGCTGTTTTGTTTCACGATCTTCCGAAGCAACTTTTACTTTGATAAGTTCGTGATGGTTAAGAGCGATTTCAATTTCTGCTAGCACGGCTTCTGTAAGTCCATTTGCGCCCATTAGCACAACAGGTTTTAAACTGTGAGCTAGGCCTTTAAGGTGCTGCTTTTGTTTGGTGCTTAGGTTCATTACGCGGCCAATTTTCTTTAAAATAAGGGTTGAAAAAAGCTATTTTAACGCCATCTATTGCTGAAGACTATAATTTATTGAGTAATAGGTAGCGCCTATTAAAACAATAGCTCCAATTTGTGCCTTGTTGGGATTAAAATGAGTAAACAAAAACATTCGGCTAGTTCTGGTCGTTGGTTGAAAGAACACTTTGATGATAAATACGCGAATGAAGCCCGAAAAAAAGGCTACCGCTCACGTGCTTATTTCAAGATCGATGAGATTCAAACGAAAGATAAATTGTTAAAGCCTGGAATGACAGTCGTCGACTTGGGGGCCGCGCCGGGCGGATGGTCTCAATATGCTGCTAAGATAGTAGGGGACAGTGGTCAGATCATTGCGTGTGACTTGCTTCCTATGGACCCGATTGCTGGCGTTAGCTTTTTACAAGGCGACTTTCGTGATGATGCGGTATTGGAAGCTTTGCTAGAAAGGATCCAACCTTCCATGGTAGACGTAGTAATGTCTGATATGGCGCCTAACATCGCGGGAAACAATTCTGTTGATCAACCTCGCGCTATGTATTTAGTTGAATTAGCTTTAGATATGTGTCGACAAGTTCTAGCGCCTAATGGTAGCTTTGTCGTAAAGGTTTTCCAAGGGGAAGGCTTCGATCAGTATGTGAAAGAAGTCCGAGACATGTTTAAAGCCGTAAAAATTAGAAAACCAGACTCATCGCGAGCTCGCTCTCGAGAGGTCTTCGTCGTAGCCACTGGTTACAAAGGTTAACCATTTTGCTCTCTTGAGAGCGTGTTAACACTATAGCTACAGTTAATGAACTGTAGTACCCTACCTTTAATTACAATTAGTTATCGAGAGGCTTACACCTTGAGTGACATGGCAAAAAATTTAATTCTGTGGCTTGTTATCGCCGTCGTATTGATGTCGGTATTCCAGAGCTTTGGCCCTGGAGAAAGCAATGGCAGAACCGTGGATTACACCACGTTTGTACAGGAAGTTGGCCAAGGCCAGATTCAAGAAGCAACTTTTAAAGACGGTGAAATTAGCTTTGTTCGTCGTGGCGGCGGTGCCAAAATGGTCACTTACATGCCAGTGTATGACCAAAAGCTTCTAGATGACCTAATTAACCAAAACGTGAAAGTACAAGGCACGCCTCCAGAAGAGCAAAGCTTGCTTGGTACTATCTTCATCTCTTGGTTCCCAATGATCTTACTAATTGGTGTATGGATTTTCTTCATGCGTCAAATGCAAGGCGGCGGTGGTAAAGGCGCCATGTCTTTTGGTAAGAGCAAAGCTCGAATGATGAGCGAAGAACAAATCAAGACAACTTTTGCTGACGTTGCTGGCTGTGACGAAGCAAAAGAAGACGTGAAAGAGCTGGTGGACTACCTACGCGATCCAAGCCGCTTCCAAAAACTGGGCGGTAAGATTCCAACGGGTGTTCTAATGGTTGGTCCTCCTGGTACGGGTAAAACGCTTCTAGCGAAAGCCATTGCCGGTGAGGCGAAAGTACCATTCTTTACTATCTCTGGTTCTGATTTCGTAGAAATGTTCGTTGGTGTTGGTGCATCTCGTGTGCGTGACATGTTTGAACAAGCAAAGAAAGCTGCACCTTGTATCATCTTTATCGATGAGATCGATGCGGTAGGTCGTCAACGTGGCGCAGGTGTTGGTGGTGGTCATGATGAACGTGAACAAACACTAAACCAAATGCTCGTTGAGATGGATGGTTTCGAAGGTAACGAAGGTATTATCGTTATCGCTGCGACTAACCGTCCGGACGTGCTAGACCCTGCGCTACTGCGTCCTGGTCGTTTTGACCGTCAAGTGGTAGTTGGTCTTCCAGATGTACGTGGCCGTGAACAGATCCTAAAAGTTCACATGCGTAAGGTCCCTCTAGCGGGTGATGTAGAGCCTTCTCTCATCGCACGTGGTACTCCAGGCTTCTCTGGTGCTGACCTAGCAAACTTAGTTAACGAAGCAGCCCTGTTTGCTGCGCGCGGTAACAAGCGCAACGTTTCTATGGTTGAGTTTGAACTGGCGAAAGACAAAATCATGATGGGTGCTGAGCGCCGTTCAATGGTGATGTCTGAGGAAGTGAAAGAGTCAACCGCATACCACGAAGCGGGTCACGCGATTGTTGGTCGCTTGGTTCCTGAACACGATCCAGTGTACAAAGTGTCTATCATTCCACGTGGTCGTGCGTTGGGTGTAACAATGTACCTTCCAGAGCAGGACCGCGTGAGTATGTCTCGCCAACACCTAGAATCAATGATTTCTAGCTTGTACGGTGGTCGTTTAGCAGAAGAACTTATCTACGGTGCTGACAAAGTATCAACCGGTGCTTCTAATGATATCGAGCGCGCAACAGATATTGCTCGTAAGATGGTTACTCAATGGGGTTTCTCTGAAAAGCTTGGCCCTCTGCTGTATGCAGAAGATGAAGGCGAAGTGTTCTTAGGGCGTAGTGTAACTCAGACTAAACATGTGTCTGACGATACAGCGAAGTTGATTGATGACGAAGTTCGTCAGATCATTGACCGCAACTACGATCGTGCGAAGAAGATTCTTCAAGAGAACATGGATATCATGCATGCGATGAAAGATGCGCTGATGAAGTATGAAACCATTGATGCTCGCCAGATTGATGACTTAATGGAGCGCAAAGCTGAAATTCGTGAGCCTGCGGGCTGGAGTGATAACTCAGCAAGCAAACCAGAAGACAGCGACAAGCCTCAAGCAAAGCAAGAAGTTAAAGAAGAAGCAACGGAGACTGCGAAAGATGCAGAACAGCCTAGCTCTTCTGAAACAACTTCTAACGAAGCGCCTGAAAAGAAAGACTCTGAATAAAGAGTATCGATAATATTAAACCCCGAGTTATCTCGGGGTTTTTGTGTTTATGATGATGATTACAGCAAATAACAAATCTTTGGACCTTTCGCGTCCACATGTCATGGCCATTCTAAATGTGACACCGGATTCCTTTTCGGATGGCGGTAAATACAACTCAATTGAACTTGCTCTTGCTCAAGTTGATAAAATGATAAAGGCTGGTGTAAGTATTGTTGATGTTGGTGGTGAATCAACAAGACCTGGTGCACCGGATGTGTCTTTGGAAGAAGAGCTTAGGCGTGTTGTCCCAGTAATCAAAGCCATTCGTGAAAAATATGATGTATGGATTTCCGTTGACACCAGTAAAGCAGAAGTGATGCGTCAAGCAATTGATGCTGGGGCTGATTTGATCAATGACATCCGTTCGCTGCAAGAGCCAGGTGCTCTGGAAGTCGCAGCAGAAGCAAGCCTTCCAATTTGTCTGATGCATATGAAAGGTCAGCCTAGGACCATGCAAGTTGACCCTCATTATGATGATTTAATGGGGGACGTGTCGGCTTTTCTAGAAGAACGTATCGCGGCGTGTGAAGCAGCAGGGATTGATAAATCTCAACTGATTCTCGATCCTGGGTTTGGCTTTGGCAAAACAATCGAACACAATTATCATATGCTTGCTCATCTTGAAAAGCTTCATGAATTCGGCCTGCCTATTTTGGCTGGCATGTCTCGTAAATCCATGATCTTCAAACTGTTAGACAAGCCAGCGGCAGAGTGTACGAACGCAAGTGTCGTTTGTGCTACGATTGCCGCGATGAAAGGCGCGCAGATCATTCGCGTGCATGACTTTGAAGAGACAATCGAAGCGATGAAAGTTGTTGAGATGACGAAAAACAATATTTAAAAATAATAAAGGAAAGTTTATGTCGAATGAAAGACGTTACTTTGGTACTGACGGTGTGCGCGGTAAAGTAGGACAATACCCAATCACTCCAGACTTCGTACTTAAGCTTGGCTGGGCTGCTGGTCGTGTACTAGCGAAACAAGGCACAAAGAAAGTTATCATAGGTAAAGATACACGCATTTCAGGTTATATGCTTGAATCTGCACTAGAGGCTGGCCTTGCAGCTGCGGGACTTAAAGCAACATTTACTGGTCCCATGCCAACTCCAGCTGTGGCATATTTAACTCAGACTTTCCGTGCCGAGGCTGGTATTGTGATTTCTGCATCACATAACCCATATTACGACAACGGCATTAAATTCTTTTCTTCTGAGGGTACTAAGCTACCTGACGATATCGAATTGGCGATCGAAGCTGAGTTAGATAAAGAAATTGAATGTGTGGAGTCGGCTGAGCTTGGTAAAGCAACCCGCCTAAATGATGCAGCTGGTCGTTACATCGAGTTCTGTAAGAGTACTTTCCCATCTGAGTTGAGCCTTGCGAACTTTAAGATCGTAGTAGACTGTGCGCACGGTGCAACGTACCACATCGCTCCAAATGTTTTCAAAGAACTTGGGGCAGAAGTTATCGCTATGGGCGTAGAGCCTAACGGCATCAACATTAATGAAAAAGTGGGCGCAACAGACGTACGAGCTCTTCAACAGCGTGTTGTTGAAGAGCAAGCGCATCTTGGTCTCGCATTTGATGGTGATGGTGACCGCATCATTATGGTCGACCACCTAGGTAACAAAGTTGATGGTGACCAAATTGCTTATATCATCGCTCGTGATGCACTTCGTCGTGGTGAGCTAAAGGGTGGTGTTGTTGGTACACTAATGACTAACTTGGGTATGGAAAATGGTTTAAAGCAGCTAGGCATTCCGTTTGTACGTGCTGCTGTTGGTGACCGTTATGTCATGGAGCAACTGCTAGAAAAAGGTTGGAAAATTGGTGCTGAAAACTCAGGCCATGTGATCTTATTAGATAAAGTCACAACCGGCGATGCGATTGTTGCTGCACTTCAAGTACTTGCTTCTGTAATTGGCAGCGATATGTCTTTATATGAACTATCGCAAGGAATGACATTATATCCTCAGGTTTTAGAAAATGTCCGTTTCTCAGGAGAAAGTAACCCTCTTGAAGCTACAGCTGTATTAAACGCTGTCGCTGAAGTAGAGGCGACACTTGGTGATAAAGGGCGTGTACTGCTGCGTAAGTCTGGCACTGAGCCTTTGATCCGCGTTATGGTGGAAGGCGAAGATGGTGAACTAGTTCAACACTCAGCATTGAAAATCGCTGAGGCTGTTAAAGCAAGTTGTTAATCATTGCGTTAAAGCATGTCTTGAATGAAAAGGGCATCTTTTGCCCTTTTTTTGAGCGCTTAACGCATTGGCATTGATTTTTTACTAATTTTCCCTTGTCAGCGTTACTGGCTTTCGCTAGTATTGCTCCGCCTCCCGTTAGGAGGTCGCTAGCCTTGTTCATTATGATTTGTTCTTTTGAACGGCGCTGGCTCAACAATTTGGAACATAGGTGGAAAAAATGTTTTCAGTTCTACTTGTGATTTACCTGTTGGCAGCGCTTGGTGTGATTGGCCTTGTGTTGATTCAACAAGGTAAAGGCGCAGATATGGGAGCCTCGTTCGGTGCTGGTGCTTCAAACACAGTGTTTGGTGCTGGCGGCTCAGGTAATTTCTTAACCCGAACAACTGCTATTTTAGCAACCGTATTCTTTATCGTTAGCTTGTTACTTGGTCGTATGTCTACGCACCAGACTGAATCACAATGGGTAGACCCAACGTTAGGTCAACCAGTTGTTGAACAAGTTAAGGATGCAGCGAGTGAAGTTCCTGCCCCTGCGGGTGATGAAATTCCTCAATAAGCTGTAAGGTTTTGATGCCGAGATGGTGAAATTGGTAGACACGCTAGCATGAGGTGCTAGTGCCTTAGGTGTGAGGGTTCGAGTCCCTCTCTCGGCACCATGTATTTACAAACTTGTAAATCACTTGTTTGCGAGTATAATGCTCAGCAAGTCGGACGCGGGGTGGAGCAGCTTGGTAGCTCGTCGGGCTCATAACCCGAAGGTCGTCGGTTCAAATCCGGCCCCCGCAACCAATCTCTTTCTTTAAAAGGAAATCGTAGATTGGCAAGTTTGCGTAGTGCTAACCACACTACGAGTTAAGAAAAGCAATTGTTGGCTATTCTTAACGTATCAGGGTCCAGCAGCATAAAACCCCGACTATCGGGGTTTTTTGTTATCTGAGCTTTTTGAAATAGCTCAGATACTGCTTGGTTTTTTGATTGGGCTCTGAGCCCTTTTTTTGTTTCTGGAGTGGTTAAATGACTGGTTTAGAAAGACAACTTACTGAAATGCTTGACGCGCCAGTAGCGGCATCAGGTTATGAGTTAGTTGGATTAGAATTCATTCGTGCAGGCGCGCACTCAACGTTACGTATCTACATTGACCATGAAAATGGTATTAACGTAGACGACTGTGCAGAAGTTAGCCACCAAGTTAGTGCAGTTTTAGACGTTGAAGATCCAATTTCTGTTGCTTACAGCCTAGAAGTGTCTTCTCCAGGTTTAGAAAGACCACTTTTTAAAGCAGCACATTACGAGCAATTTATTGGTCACGAGGTCAGCATCGTATTGAAAATGGCTGTAGCAAACCGTCGTAAGTGGAAAGGTATTATCCACGGTGTTGATGGCGAAACAGTGACAATTACTGTAGACGGTCAGCAAGAAGAGTTTGCTCTAAGTAACATTTCCAAAGCTAACCTGATCCCTAAATTTTAGTTCCCTAAAAAAGTTTAAGCTTAGAGGCTAAATATAATGAGTAAAGAAATTTTAGCGGTAGCAGAAGCGGTATCGAACGAAAAAGCGGTACCTCGTGAGCGTATCTTTGAGGCTCTTGAGATTGCTCTAGCAACTTCTACAAAGAAAAAATACGAAATCGAAATCGACGTACGTGTTGCCATTGACCGTAAAACCGGTGAGTTTGTCACTTACCGCCGTTGGTTAGTTGTTGATGACGTTGAGAACCCTACAAAAGAGATCTCACTAGAAGCAGCGCAATACGAAGATGACTCAATCGAGCTTGGCGACTACGTAGAAGACGAAATCGAATCAGTAACGTTTGACCGTATTACGACTCAAACTGCTAAGCAAGTTATCGTTCAAAAAGTTCGTGAAGCTGAGCGCGCACAAATCGTTGAACAGTTCATCGACAATGAAGGTGATCTAATCACTGGTGTCGTGAAAAAAGTAAACCGTGACACAATCGTGCTTGATCTTGGTAATAACGCTGAAGCGGTAATCCTGCGTGATGACCAACTTCCTCGTGAAAACTTCCGTCCAGGCGACCGCGTACGTGGCCTTCTTTACAAAGTCGCGCCTGAAGCACGTGGTTTCCAATTGTTCATCACTCGTTCTAAGCCAGAAATGTTGGCAGAACTGTTCCGTGTTGAAGTGCCTGAAATCGCAGAAGATATTATCGAGCTTAAAGGCGCAGCACGTGATCCTGGTTCTCGCGCTAAGATCGCTGTCAAAACAAATGACAAACGTATCGACCCTGTAGGTGCGTGTGTTGGTATGCGTGGTGCACGTGTACAAGCTGTTTCTGGCGAACTTGGTGGTGAGCGTATCGATATCGTTCTTTGGGATGATAACCCAGCTCAATTCGTTATCAACGCAATGGCGCCAGCTGATGTTGCTTCTATCATCGTTGATGAGGATGCACACTCAATGGACATCGCAGTTGAAGCTGACAACCTAGCGCAAGCTATCGGTCGTAACGGTCAAAACGTGCGTCTAGCATCTCAACTAACAGGTTGGGAACTGAATGTTATGACAGTTGCTGATCTTCAGAAGAAACACGCTGAAGAATCACAAGCATCTATTGAAAACTTCATGAAGTACCTAGATATTGAAGAAGACTTCGCTCAACTTCTTGTTGAAGAAGGTTTCTCAACGCTAGAAGAAATCGCATACGTGCCAGTTAACGAGCTACTAGAAATCGATGGTTTGAATGAAGAACTAATCGAAGAGCTTCGTGGACGTGCAAAAGATGCACTAACGACGATCGCACTAGCACAAGAAGAGTCTTTTGAAGGTCTAGAACCAGCTGAGGACCTACTTGCACTTGAAGGTCTTGAGCGTGAGATGGCATTTAAATTGGCAGCGAAAGGTGTAGCGACACTGGAAGATCTTGCTGACCAAGGTATTGACGATTTAGAAGGTATCGAAGGCCTGACCGAAGAACGTGCAGGTGAGCTAATTATGGCCGCACGTAACATCTGTTGGTTCGGCGAAGAAGCATAATTTTCGGCAAGGAGGAAGCGGCATGACACAATTAACAGTTAAAGCACTGAGTGATGAGATTGGTACGCCAGTCGACCGCTTGATTGAACAACTTGCTGACGCTGGCATTAAAAAGGCGAGCTCTGACAATGTTACTGATGAAGAGAAGCAGAAGCTTCTCTCTCATTTAAAGAAAGAACACGGTGATAAATCAGGTGATTCAGAGCCGACTCGCCTTACGCTTCAGCGTAAAACTCGTAGTACACTTAGTGTGAACGCGGGTGGTGGTAAGAGTAAGAATGTTCAGGTTGAGGTGCGCAAAAAACGTACATACGTGAAGCGCAGCACAATTGAAGATGAAGCGAAACGTGAAGCTGAAGAAGCAGCACAACGTGAAGCAGAAGAAGCAGCAAAACGTGCAGCAGAAGAAGCTGCAAAACGTGAAGCTGAAGAAGCTGCGAAACGTGAAGCTGAAGAAGCTGCAAAACGTGAAGCGGAAGAAAAAGCGAAACGTGAAGCTGAAGAAAAAGCGAAGCGAGACGTAGATACGAATGCACAACGTAATGCTGAAGAAAAAGCAAAGCGTGATGCTGAAGAGAAAATTAAGCAAGAAGCAGCGCGAAAAGAGGCCGACGAGCTTAAACGTCGTCAGGAAGAAGAAGCTAAGCGTAAGGCTGAAGAGGAAAGTCAGCGCAAGCTTGAAGAAGCTCGCGAATTGGCTGAAAAGAATAAAGAGCGTTGGTCTGCTGCAGAAGAGAAAAAGGGTGATATGGAAGATACAGATTACCATGTAACGACTTCACAATACGCACGTGAAGCCGAAGATGAAGCAGATCGCAAAGTAGAAGGCGGTCGTCGTAAGAAGAAAAAAGCAGCTTCGGGTAAAGACGACCAAGCTCGCGGTGGCCGTAACAACCAACGTGGCGGTAGAGGTCGTAAGGGCAAACTTGCTAAGCCGACTTCAATGCAGCACGGGTTTGATAAGTCAGCAACGGTTGCTAAGCAAGACGTTGTAATTGGCGAAACGATCGTTCTATCAGAACTTGCTAACAAGATGTCGGTTAAAGCGACAGAAGTTATCAAAGTAATGATGAAGATGGGCGCTATGGCGACTATCAACCAAGTGATCGACCAAGAAACAGCACAACTTGTTGCTGAAGAAATGGGCCATAAAGTAGTTCTTCGTAAAGAGAACGAACTGGAAGAAGCGGTACTATCTGACCGTGACACTAACGCGGAAGCAGTTCCACGTGCTCCAGTTGTTACTATCATGGGTCACGTTGACCACGGCAAAACGTCAACACTTGACTACATCCGTCGCACACACGTTGCTTCTGGCGAAGCGGGTGGTATTACTCAGCACATTGGTGCGTACCACGTTGAAACAGACAACGGCATGATCACGTTCCTTGATACTCCTGGACACGCAGCGTTTACTGCAATGCGTGCTCGTGGTGCTCAAGCGACAGATATCGTTGTTCTTGTAGTTGCAGCAGACGATGGTGTAATGCCACAAACAGTAGAAGCGATTCAGCACGCGAAAGCGGCAGGCGTTCCTCTAATTGTTGCTGTGAACAAGATCGATAAAGAAGACGCGAACCCAGATAACGTTAAGAACGAGCTTGCTCAATACGACGTTATTCCTGAAGAGTGGGGCGGTGAGAACATGTTCGTTCACATCTCTGCTAAACAGGGTACAAACATCGATGGTCTTCTAGAAGCTATCCTTCTTCAGTCTGAAGTTCTTGAACTTACAGCTGTAGCTGAAGGCATGGCATCTGGTGTTGTTGTTGAATCTCGCCTAGATAAAGGTCGTGGTCCAGTTGCAACAGTACTTGTTCAATCAGGTACACTAAACAAAGGCGACATCGTTCTTTGTGGTCAAGAATACGGCCGTGTTCGTGCAATGCGTGATGAGCTAGGTAAAGAAATTACTTCGGCTGGCCCATCTATCCCTGTAGAGATCCTAGGTCTTTCAGGTGTACCATCTTCAGGTGATGAAGCAACAGTAGTTCGTGACGAGCGTAAAGCGCGTGAAGTAGCTAACTACCGTGCTGGTAAGTTCCGTGAAGTGAAACTTGCTCGTCAGCAGAAATCTAAACTAGAGAACATGTTCTCTAACATGACTGCTGGTGAAGTTGCTGAACTTAACGTTGTACTTAAAGCAGACGTTCAAGGTTCTGTAGAAGCAATCGCTGACTCACTAGTTAAGCTATCTACTGACGAAGTTAAAGTGAACATCGTTGGTTCTGGTGTAGGTGGTATTACGGAAACTGACGTAGTACTAGCGGAAGCTTCAAACGCAATCATCCTTGGCTTTAACGTTCGTGCAGATGCTTCTGCTCGCCGTGCTGTTGAAGCCGCAGCTGTTGACTTACGTTACTACTCAATCATTTACCAATTGATTGATGAAGTGAAACAAGCAATGGGCGGTATGCTTGCTCCAGAATTCAAGCAAGAGATCATTGGTCTTGCTGAAGTTCGTGACGTGTTTAAGTCACCGAAACTGGGCGCTATCGCTGGTTGTATGGTTACAGAAGGTGTGATCAAGCGTAACAACCCAATCCGTGTACTACGTGATAACGTTGTTATTTACGAAGGTGAACTAGAGTCACTACGTCGTTTCAAAGATGACGTTCAAGAAGTTAAGAATGGCTACGAATGTGGTATCGGCGTTAAGAACTACAATGATGTTCGCGTTGGTGACCAAATCGAAGTCTTCGAAATCGTTGAAATTAAACGTACTCTAGACTAATTGACTAAAATTACTAATATTGTCTTTGAAAGATAAGTAGTAATTGGTTGTTGAATACACCATGGGGGGCTGGCTTTGACCAACCCCCCATTCTTTCTATATAAGAGTAAAGATATGTCAAAAGAATTTAGCCGCACGCAGCGCGTTGCACAGCAGCTGCAAAAAGAACTAGCGATGATCCTTCAACGTGAAGTTCGTGACTCTCGCCTTGGCATGGTGACGATCTCAGACGTAGAAGTCTCTCGTGACCTAGCTTACGCAAAAGTATTTGTGACCTTCCTGTGTGTGGGTGAGCAAACACCAGAATCATGTCTAGCAGCGCTACGTGAGCACGAAGTGCACATTCGCATGATGTTAGGTAAGCGTATTCG
The DNA here is from genome assembly GCF_015163535.1 of Vibrio sp. OPT46. NCBI lineage: Bacteria > Pseudomonadati > Pseudomonadota > Gammaproteobacteria > Vibrionales > Vibrionaceae > Vibrio > Vibrio sp. OPT46. Next base: position 203,251 of record NZ_JADDYG010000005.1, read on the forward strand.
TCTACGTTTAACGCCAGAAATCCGCTTCCACTATGACAATACGCTGGTTGAAGGTATGCGTATGTCTAACCTAGTGTCTGAAGTCGTTAGTTCAGACAAACAAAAGCAAAAAGATTCTGGTCGTGAGGACGAAGAATAATGGCTCGTCGTCGTAAAGGTCGTCCAATTAATGGTGTTATACTGTTGGACAAACCAACAGGTATCTCTTCCAATGATGCACTGCAAAAAGTAAAGCGAATCTACTTTGCTGAGAAAGCAGGCCACACTGGAGCCTTGGACCCATTAGCGACAGGCATGCTTCCAATTTGCTTGGGTGAAGCGACAAAATTTTCTCAGTTTCTTCTTGATTCTGATAAACGCTACCGCGTGATCGCAAAGCTGGGTGAACGTACCAATACGTCTGACTCGGATGGTGAAGTTGTAGAGACGCGTCCAGTCGATGTTACGTTAGACAAGCTAGAAGCGTGCATCGATCAGTTCCGTGGTGAATCTGATCAAGTGCCTTCCATGTTCTCTGCGTTGAAGTATCAAGGTAAACCCTTGTATGAATACGCTCGTAAAGGCATCGAAGTTCCGCGTGAATCTCGTAAGATCACGGTATATGAGATTGTTCTTCACTGTTTTGAAGGCGATGAAGTAGAGATGGAAGTGCACTGCTCTAAAGGTACCTATATTCGTACTATCGTTGATGATCTGGGCGAAATGTTAGGTTGTGGTGCGCACGTAACTATGCTTCGTCGTACTGGTGTTGCTAAATACCCTTACGAGAATATGGTAACACTTGAGCAACTAAATGAGTTGCTAGAGCAAGCTCACCGCGAGGAACGAGCGCCTCGAGAGCTACTGGACCCACTTCTTTTGCCAATGGATACAGCGGTAGAAGACTTACCAGAAGTCAACTTGGTGCCTGAACTGGCGAATATGGTCCAACATGGGCAGCCCGTTCAAGTATTTGGTGCTCCGACTGAGGGCTCACTTCGCCTTACTATGGGTGAAGAACGCTTGTTTATTGGCGTTGGCGAAATGAACGAAGATGGCAAAATCGCTCCTAAGCGATTGGTCGTGTTCCGAGATGACGTTGCATCCAAGTAAATGATTGAAAATACCGACCTGAGTGTCGGTATTTTTATATTGCACGAGATAGGAAATTTCCCTATAATCCGCGCTTCGCGTAGCGGCTGAATCAGAGATTGGCTGCTACAACTTTAAACCTACTCTTATTAGGAGAGAATTATGTCTCTGAATGCAGAAACTAAAGCAGCAATCGTTGCAGAATACGCACAAGGCGAAGGCGACACTGGTTCACCAGAAGTTCAAGTAGCTCTACTTACAGCTTCTATCAACCACCTACAAGGTCACTTCAAAGCGCACAAAGGCGATCACCACAGCCGTCGTGGTCTTCTACGCATGGTTTCTCGTCGTCGTAAGCTTCTAGATTACCTAAAAGGTAAAAACCTAGCTCGCTACCAAGACCTAATCAAACGTCTAGGCCTACGTCGCTAATCAGCGACTGCATAGCAGTTTGTCTAAAAAGGGGCTTTATGCCCCTTTTTTGTTGCCTAAATTTAGCCAAATTAGACTTATGCCGTTATAATACTGGCGGCTAAACCTTGTAAGAGGTTTTCTCAAAAGCTCATAGCATTACAGTCAACCACGTCGACCAAAAGGTCGCGACTATTCAAAAGGAATTTCCGAGTTTCTTTTTACTAGTCGCGATTCGTAATGCCTTGAGTGTCAATTAACACATCTAAGATTTCTTTAAGCACTAAAGGAAGATTAGAAACAAGGAATAACAATGTTCGAAAAACCAGTTGTTAAAACGTTCCAGTACGGTAACCACACAGTTACTTTAGAAACTGGCGTTATTGCACGTCAAGCTACAGCAGCAGTTATGGTCACAATGGATGATACGTCTGTATTCGTATCTGTTGTAGGTAAAAAAGAAGCCGTTGCAGGTCAAGACTTCTTCCCACTAACGGTTAACTACCAAGAGCGTACTTACGCTGCGGGTAAAATTCCAGGCGGCTTCTTCAAACGTGAAGGTCGTCCTTCTGAAGGCGAAACGCTAACAGCTCGTCTAATCGACCGTCCAATCCGTCCGCTATTCCCAGACGCGTTTAAAAACGAAGTTCAGGTTATCGCGACAGTAATGTCTGTAAACCCAGATGTTCAGCCAGATATCGTTACAATGATCGGTACTTCTGCTGCTCTTGCTATCTCTGGCATTCCATTCAACGGCCCTATCGGTGCGGCGCGTGTTGGTCATATCGATGGTCAGCTTGTACTTAACCCTAGCCAAACTGAACTAGAAACTTCTAAGCTTGACCTTGTTGTTGCAGGTACAGAGTCAGCAGTACTGATGGTTGAGTCAGAAGCGGACAACCTAACTGAAGAAGAAATGCTAGCGGCGGTTGTTTATGGTCATGACCAACAACAAGTTGCTATTCAAGCTATCAACGAATTCAAAGCAGAAGTTGCAACTCCTGCTTGGGATTGGGTTGCTCCTGAAGAGAACACAGCGCTTAAAAATAAGATTGCTGATCTAGCAGAAGCTAAACTTGTTGAAGCTTACCAAATTACTGAGAAAATGGCTCGTTACGACCGCATCCATGAGATCGCTGCGGAAGTAAATGAAGTTCTTCTTGCTGAAGATCCTGAAGCAGACACAAAAGAAATCCACACTATCTTCCATGATCTAGAGAAGACAGTAGTACGTAGCCGTATTATTGCAGGTAACCCTCGTATCGATGGCCGTGAAAAAGA
>NZ_JADDYG010000005.1:206023-210518 GCF_015163535.1 Vibrio sp. OPT46
TACAAAAGAAATCCACACTATCTTCCATGATCTAGAGAAGACAGTAGTACGTAGCCGTATTATTGCAGGTAACCCTCGTATCGATGGCCGTGAAAAAGACATGGTTCGTGCACTAGATGTACGTACTGGTGTTCTTCCTCGTACTCACGGTAGCGCGCTATTCACTCGTGGTGAAACTCAGGCGATCGTTACGGCAACGCTAGGTACTCAGCGTGATGCTCAAATCATCGATGAGCTAACTGGTGAGCGTAAAGATCACTTCCTACTGCACTACAACTTCCCTCCATACTGTGTAGGTGAAACTGGTTTTGTAGGTTCTCCTAAGCGTCGTGAAATCGGCCACGGTAAACTGGCGAAGCGTGGTATTGCTGCAGTAATGCCTTCTGTTGATGAGTTCCCATACACAGTACGTGTTGTATCGGAAATCACTGAATCTAACGGTTCATCTTCAATGGCTTCAGTATGTGGTACTTCTCTTGCGCTTATGGACGCAGGTGTACCAATCAAAGCATCTGTTGCTGGTATTGCAATGGGTCTTGTTAAAGAAGGTGACGATTTCGTTGTACTTTCTGACATCCTTGGCGATGAAGACCACCTAGGTGACATGGACTTTAAAGTAGCAGGTACTAACACTGGTATCACTGCACTTCAAATGGACATCAAGATCGAAGGCATCACTAAAGAAATCATGCAAATTGCGCTTAACCAAGCTCAAGGCGCACGTAAGCACATCCTATCTGTAATGGATGAAGCAATCTCTGGTGCTCGTGAAGACATCTCTGAATTTGCTCCGCGTATTCACACGATGAAGATCAGCGCTGAGAAGATCAAAGACGTTATCGGTAAAGGTGGTGCAGTTATCCGTGCTCTAACTGAAGAGACTGGTACAACTATCGAAATCGAAGACGACGGTACTATCAAGATTGCGGCAACTGAAGGCACTGCTGCGAAAGAAGCTATCCGCCGTATCGAAGAGATCACTGCTGAAGTTGAAGTGGGCCGTATCTACACAGGTAAAGTTGCACGTCTAGCAGACTTCGGTGCATTCGTAACGGTTCTTCCAGGCAAAGATGGTCTTGTACACATTTCTCAAATCGCAGAAAAACGCGTAGAGAAAGTGTCTGACTACCTAGCTGAAGGTCAAGAAGTTCAAGTTAAAGTTCTTGAAATCGACCGCCAAGGCCGTGTACGTCTAAGCATGAAAGAAGCGGTAGAAAAGCCAGCTGAAGAAGCTGCTGCTGAAGCACCAGCTGCTAAAGACGAGTAAGACAAAATGAGACTTTCAGCCTTTTATTAGATTAAGGGCCTGAAAGCATGTTATAAAAGGGGAGCATTTTCGCTCCCCTTTTTTGGTTTGTTTCGATGTATTAACCTCAAACGAGGTTATCGCCTATATTGCATTAAGAGAAATAAATCTTGAGCGGTCCAAACAGGAGTATCAATTAGTGAAATGGTTTCAAACCGCAATTTTATGTGTTGCTATCGCGCTGACCGGTTGTGCAAATACTTCTCAACAATCAGCACAAAAGTGGTTATATCCACCGATGGCGGTGCCACTTCAGCCTAGTGTTCAACAAGAAGTACAAATCGCGCGTCTCTCGCAGTTGCTACAACGTCCCGACCTTAGTGATGAAGTGCGCGCTAAAATGCATTATGAGCGCGGTAGCTACTACGACAGCGTTGGTTTACGTGATCTTGCCCGTTTGGACTTTAACCAGTCTTTGCAGTTGAATCCTGCTCAGCCGGACATCTTCAATCTTTTGGGAGTATACTTTACCCAAGTAGGAGAGTTTGATGCGGCATATGAAGCGTTTGACTCGACCATAGAGTTGGCTCCTGATAATACCTATGCTGAGCGCAACCGTGCGATTGCACTGTATTATGGTGGCCGAATCGATCTCGCTTTAGAAGATATGACCAAGCATTATCAAGAAATGCCAACGGATCCTTTTCGTTCATTATGGCTGTACATCATCGAAGCTGAGCAAAATCCAGAGCAAGCAAAAGCCAATCTTCAACAGCGTTATTTACGAGATCGTAGTGAAGAGTGGGGGTGGGTTCTTGTTGCTATCATGCTGCGAGACGTCTCGGACGAAGACGCGCTTAAAGCAATTATGGATGGAACGAGAGAGAACTATCGCCTAGCTGAACGATTGACGGAAACGTATTTCTACCTTGGAAAGCGTAATCAGCTTGAAGGTGATATCGCAAGTGCCATCTCACTTTATAAGCTCGCGATTTCGTTCAACGTTTACGATTATGTTGAGCATCGCTATTCTTTCTTGGAGTTGGCGCAAATTTACGATCAATTACAGCAAGATAGATTGGCCAAGTTAAAGGCTGCCAAGAAGCTGGAAATTGAATGATTTAGAGCCGCTCGATGAGAGCGGCTTTTTTTATGATTGAACTTGATGAGTGACTCATTTAAAATAGTTAGTCTTGCTAACTAAGTGGTGGTGGCTTTTATGGCATTAGAAGAAAGCTTGATTGATTTAGAGCGTTTTTGCGCCAAAGCTTGGCGTGTCTATGCCAAAGAAGATCCATTATCACATCTAAGCTTTAATGAGTTCGATTATTTACGTGTGATTCAGGTTTACCCTGAGGGTGTGCGAATAACCGATCTTGCAGAAGAGCTGCAAGTGACTAAGCCTTCCGCATCGACAATGGTTGTGCGTTTGGAAAAAAAGGGTTTGGTGAAACGCATCGCATGTAATGAGGATGCTCGTGCTAAGCGTGTGTTGCTTACGGAAGAAGTCGCAGAAAAAATGTCTTTGGAGCAGGTAGTGTACAAAGATATCTCTGACCAAATGATGCAACAATTAAATCAGCAAGAAGCTGAACAGTTACAAGCTTTATTGAATAAAGCATTGAGTAATAAGTCATTTTAAACTGAAGCAAAGGCCTCAGCTGTATGGTTTAGTTTTTGTTGTTTCATCTTTCTTTTATTTAATTTAACCATTTAGTTAGCCTTGCTAACTACTGGTGACAGTCATGCAAAACTCAATTTATAGACAGTTTTGGAAATATACGATTCCAACCGTCGCAGCAATGCTCGTAAACGGTTTGTATCAAATAGTTGATGGCATTTTTATTGGCCGTTATGTTGGCGCTGACGGATTAGCTGGGATCAATGTTGCGTGGCCTATTATCGGTTCGATCCTCGGTATAGGAATGATGATTGGGGTGGGGACTGGCGCGCTGACTTCGATCAAGCAAGGAGAGAACGATCATGAAGGCGCTAAGCGAATCCTAACGACCGGATTGACGTTGTTAGCGGCATTGATGCCGATCGTTGCTACAATATTGTTCTTGTTTTCGGATGAATTTATTCGCTGGCAAGGTGCGGAAGGGCGAGTGTTTGAACTTGCGCTGCAATATTTGCATATTCTGATTGTCGCGTGCGTATTCACGTTGGGTTCTATCGCAGTTCCGTTTTTATTACGCAATGACGACAGCCCGAACTTAGCAACGATTTTGATGGTCATCGGTGCCGTTATTAACATTGTATTAGACTACGTATTTATTGCTTGGTTGGAGTGGGAGTTAACCGGAGCCGCTATTGCCACTGCACTTGCACAATTAGTGGTCACTGTGCTCGGTATTGGTTACTTCTTTACTTCAAAAGCAACATTACGCCTTCGTATCCGCGACTTCAAAGTTCAGGTTGATGCTGCACCAAAGATTATCATGATAGGTACATCAAGTTTCTTTATGTACGCCTACGGCTCTGTGATGGTGGCACTGCACAACGCGTTATTTGCTCAATACGGAAGTGCAATGTTGATCGGAGCGTACGCCATTTTGGGGTACATCGTGACGGTTTACTATCTGATAGCAGAAGGAATTGCGAATGGTATGCAGCCTTTAGTGAGCTTCAACCACGGTGCACGTAATCAGGAGAACATCAGAAAGTTATTAAAGGTCGCGATGGGGACATCTGTGCTTGGTGGGGTGGCGTTCGTTGTTTTGATGAACCTTTTCCCGTACGAACTGGTTGCGGTGTTTAATAATGCTGACCAACAGTTGATTGATAGCACCGTGATCGGGATTCGTTTACACATGTTTGCGTTGTTCTTAGATGGTTTTTTAGTTGTGGCGGCCGCGTACTATCAATCAGTAAACAAAGGCAGCAAAGCTATGTTTGTAACACTAGGCAACATGCTGGTCCAGTTGCCATTCTTATTCATTATGCCGAAACTTTTCGACGTGACAGGTATTTGGTTAGCTTTCCCATTGTCTAACATTGCATTGAGTTTGGTCGTGATCAGTATGTTGTGGCGAGATGTGAAAAAGCTGCTTAATGAGAGTTCTGTCGAACCAAGGGTGCAAGCCTGCTAACAAAAGCTAACAGATAAAAGCGAGGCTAGGCCTCGCTTTTATCTTTAAGGATTAAATGGTTTTTACTTCTAAGCCCGCTAGTTGATGCCAATAGCCATTGCATTGGCGGCTTTCGAGCTTTTCAGGATTATCGCCGTATTCGTTTGAGCGAAAACGC
>NZ_JADDYG010000005.1:210528-228993 GCF_015163535.1 Vibrio sp. OPT46
GTAGACCTCGCTTTTTTCTTTAAGGATTAAATGTTTTTTACTTCTAAGCCCGCTAGTTGATGCCAATAGCCATTGCATTGGCGGCTTTCGAGCTTTTCAGGATTATCGCCGTATTCGTTTGAGCGAAAACGCTCTAACTCTGAAAAAGTGTCGATACCAAGAGGGCTTAACCGGACCACATCAACCAGCCCTTTCATAGTAGGTAAGTCATTGATGAGGTTGTAGCAATACCCTGACTGTGTTTGAATGCCGTTAAGGTTAAAGACTTCTTGCCCTTCTTGGCTTCTGACCTGGATACCCGTAGGGTATTTGATACAGCAGGTTTCGCAATCGTCTTTCGCTCGGTTTTCAGCTCGGGCTGTGAAACAGCGAGCGGAATACGCTAAAGGCAAATAACCGTGGCTAAATACCTCAACTTCAAACTTGTTACGAATACCAAGCTCGTCACACTGAACTAAAGTATCGTTTAACCATTCGCGAGATAGCTCGACAGGCATGCACCAACGCATCATACCTTGTTTCAAAAATAAGTTGAGCGTGTGTGCGTTATAAGTATTGATTGCAGGGCCAACGACGAAAGGCACTTTATGCTCTGATGCCAATTGAACAGCAGATACGTCATTTGCTTCAATCGCGAAGTCACCGTTGTCGATGTACTTCTTCATTATGTTTACTTCACTCGGAGCTTCTAGTAGTGCCATTGTTGATAGCACCACTTGCTTGCCAGATGCAGACAGCTCTTTTGCGATTTCAAGCCAATGCGAAGGCTTCATTTCTCGACGTTTTGAACATACGGTTTCCCCAAGATAGATGATGTCCGCGGAGCTTGATTTCGCTTGTTCATAAAACGCTTCGATATCTTGTTTTGGCCAGAAGTACAACAGCGTACCAAGCGCGTATTTCATTGAATTATCCATCTTAACCTCTACTGCCATTTGCGGTGATAAGCACCAAGTGTGGTCTGCGTACCTTCAGACACGTTTGCCAATGCGGCATCCCAAGCCGCTTCGACTTGATAAGCTTCTGGGTTTGCTTGGTAACGGTCAATCGCGGCTCGCCATGTTCGAGTGACTTGTTCTACGTAAGCTGGGCTACGTTGGCGACCTTCAATTTTTACAGACGCCACATTTGCAGCAAATAGTTCTGGCAGCATAGAGAGGGTGTTCAAACTGGTTGGTTCTTCCAGTGCGTGGTAGCGTTTTTTCTCGCCTTCGATTTCTGCTTCGAAACGACCTTTACACAAGGTAGGGTAGCCCGCATTTTCACCGGCGCTGTAGCGATCGATCAAAATGTCGTTAAGGCGGGATTCCAGACCATTTTCTGTTTCTTGCCAGCGAACGTACTTAGCTGGAGAGCATGCTCCCACAGTGTTTGGAGACTCGCCTGTCATATATGACGATAGGTAGCAGCGACCTTCAGACATGATGCAAAGGCTACCAAAAGCAAAGACTTCTAACTCGACATCGCTAGTGATGTTGCGTGAAAGCTGTTTGACCTGATGAATCGATAAAACGCGAGGTAATACTACCCGTTTTACGTTGAAGTTTTGTTTGTAAAAATCAATGGCTGCGACGTTGGTCGCTGATGCTTGCACTGAAAGGTGTAGTTCTAGATCGGGATATTTGCGAGCCGCGTACTCCAGCACTGCAATGTCTGCAACAATCAGCGCGTCTACACCCAGTGCCGCTGCATTGTCTACTGCGTTCGTCCAGCGCTCGAAGCCATTGGGATGAGCGAAGGTATTCAACGCGACATGAATTTTTTTATTGCGGTCATGAACGTATTGCACCGCTTTTTCTAACTTTTTGCCGTTAAAGTTGAGGCCAGCAAAGTGACGGGCGTTGGTATCATCTTTGAAACCAATGTAGACGGCATCGGCACCGCAATCAATCGCAGTTTTTAACGCAGGCAGGTTACCCGCGGGACACAAGAGTTCCATATGCTCACAATCATTGAGAATAAAAAGGTGTCCGCATTTTATGAAGAATTATGAATAGCGAAATTGACCTAAGTTAGGTTTAGCTCAATAAAGTCGATATTTACCCCTTGCGAGTAAGGGTATCGGGTCGGGGTTAGTTCTTGTGACGACGATTCTGTACAAACAGCTCTTCAATTTCATGTTTTGGCTGCGGGCGATAAAAATGGAATCCTTGAATCGCATTACATTGAAGGTTAGAGAGCAGGGTCGCTTGCTGGTGGGTTTCCACCCCCTCGGCAACGACAGTTAAGTCGAGCGACTTACCCAGATTAATGATGTTTTCAATCACAGTGACTTGTTTCGGTAGTGTGTCGATATCATTAATAAAAGCGCGGTCGATTTTTAGCTCGTCAATAGGAAAACGCGCTAAGTAGGAAAGAGAAGAGTAGCCGGTACCAAAGTCATCGATAGAGAGAGCGAAGCCAAGCTTTTTAATCGCATTCAACATTTGCAGTGTATGTTCGCTATCACTCATCACGGCACTTTCGGTTAGCTCGAAGGTAATGCAGCTTGGATCAAGCTCGGTAGTGCGAAGCAGCTTTTCCATAAAGTCGATCAGCTGTGGGTTGCCAAATTGCTCGGGAGAGAGGTTGATGGCGACACGGCCTGGCAGTATGCCTTGTTGCTTCCAACGTTTTACCGTATTGAAAACATCACGCATCACGACACGTCCAAGGTGTTCTATTAACCCAGCGCGCTCGGCGACAGGAATGAATGAGCCAGGACTAATGTACCCTTCGACTGGATGCTTCCAACGAACGAGCGCTTCTGCGCCGTTGATACTGAAGTCTCGCGCGTTAACCTTAGGTTGATACCACACTTCCAAACCGTTCTGCTGCAATGCTTTTTGCAGTTCAATTTCAAGCCACAAACGCATACGCGCTTCTTTGTTCATTTGATCGTTAAATTTGATCAGACGATTTCTACCACGATCTTTGGCTTCATACATCGCAGTATCGGCATTTTGGAGTAGGATTCGCGCATCTTGTCCGTCTTCAGGGTATCGAACGCTACCAATTGAACAGGCAAGGCGTTTACTGAAGTGGTGCAAGTCGAAAGGTTGGTTGATCAACGAGATAATGCGATCGGACAAAATTTCAGCCATGCGGGTATTTTCTGGCTCCGGCAGAATGACGCCAAACTCATCGCCACCCAAATGACCAATAATCGCTTGGTTTGGTAGTAACCGTTTAAGACGGGCCGATACCTCTTGAATCACTTTATCGCCAATATGGTGACCAAGTGAGTCATTAATGTTTTTGAAGTTATCGATATCCAAATAGAACACCAGAAGCGGTGTTTGCTTTTTGATCAGCTGTTCCAAACGTTTGGTGAAGCCAAAGCGGTTGTAGAGTTTGGTGAGCGAGTCAATGTGTATGTCTTCATTCGATGCAGAAGACAGGTTTTTGGGCGCATCATCAGCATCTTGGATTAGGATAATTTGAGATTCGCTACCTAATATCGCCGTGGAATCCGCGTGTAGCTGAACTTTCCGTTCAAAGCCGCATCTTGCGCTGGTTAAGCAGACAAAAGGTTTGTCAGAAATTAATGTACTCAATCGATGACTAAATACCTTTTTACTGTTTTCATCGATGAATAAACGACTTAGCTCTTCGCCCAACAATTCATGAGGAGAGTTAAGTCCGAGAAGGCGCGCTGATGCGGGGTTCGCAGAGATGACAATATCATCTTCGATAAGCAGTAAGCCGTCTGGTAGCAGTTGTGTTAACTTCGCAAACTTACTTTCGGACTCTTCTAAGGAGCGAACGAGTATCTGCTTTTCTGAAGTATCGACAGCGTGAAAAACAACAAAGCGAATGTCGTTACCTTCAAAAACTGGCGAAAGACTAAAGTGAAGACTGGTTTCAAGGTCGGTTTCATCGAGCGTGATTTCGGCTTCGACATGTGCCCCTTTGAACGCGCGCTGATAGTATGGTGCAAGCTTCTTATAAAACTGTTCACCCAGCACTTGGCAATCGTTTAAGCCGACGATTTCCTCATGACTTAAACCTGCGATATCGCAGTAACGGTCACTTACCATTCGATAATTGTGTTTTTTATCAAGAATGGCAAAGAAGAAAGGGCTATTTGAGGTTAGCGTGGCAAACCAATGTTTTAATTGCTGGGAAGGCATTAGGGTATTACCGATCTCCAATGAGCCAGATTATTCGTCCGTGTATAAAAAGCGACACCCTGATAAGCCTGCGGCGATCTACCACCAAGCCAAAGTGTTACTTGCCATTAAAGGGCTCGCGGTTTTAGCTGTGCAGTCGACAATCACATGGATACGCTCAGATAACTATAACTTTGAAAATACGGTTGTAAAAGTGTTTATCCACCTGTTCGCATCAATAATACACGTAAGTTCAAAAAAAGAAGCGTTAGTGAGCAATAAACCACCAATCTAAAATAAGCACTTTATTGATACATAACAGTAATCTCATCGCCACGATTGCTTAATATAAGCAACCTAATGACAAAGTAACGGATAATGAACGTGTTAAACAAGATTCGCAGTCAACTAGTAAAGAACGCAGCTAATATTTTGCGTTCTCCAGTCCAGTTATTACCACAGCCAATTCAGCAAAAAGCGTTGCTAGAAGGGCTAAAAATGGTGTTTAAAGAAGCCTTGGAAGATGGTGACTTTGAGTTCCTTGAAGACAAGTGGTTAAAAGTTGCGATTAAAGACTTGAACTTAGCATGGTACATCAGCTATCAAGACGAAAAATTGGTGGTAGCTGAAAAACCAGTTCAGGAAGATGTGAGTTTTAGTGGTAATCTAAACGACCTAGTACTGATTGCTGGTCGTAAAGAAGACCCTGACACACTGTTCTTCCAACGTCGCCTTTCAATTGAAGGTGATACTGAGCTTGGCTTAGAAGTGAAAAACTTAATGGACAGTGTCGACTTAGAGCAGTTACCGAAAGCAATGCAAGTCGCTTTGAATCAATTGGCTGATTTTGTTCAGAAAGGAGTTCAAGCGCCTGCACAACCAACCGGAGTAGCGAATGCTTATTCGAACTGAAGCCCCAGCGGACATTCTTACCATTGACCGCTTATTGAAACACGCCTTCCCGACGGAAGCTGAAGCTGAGCTTGTGATGCGTTTGCGCGAAAACAGCAAATTCACGCTTTCCTTAGTCGCGTGTACAGATGAGGGAGAGGTGATAGGCCATGCTTTATTTAGCCCTGTGACCTTAAATGGTGAAGATTTGTCATGGCAAGGGCTAGCGCCATTAGCTGTTCATGAAGATTACCGTCGCCAAGGCATCGCTGCAGAGTTGATCAAAGAAGGTTTTGATTCACTGCGTGATTTTGGTTACCCAGTGTGTGTGGTGTTGGGCGATCCTGATTATTACGCGCGCCAGGGTTTTCAATCATGCGACGAGATGGGCTTTGAATGTGCTTGGGATGTCCCTAAAGGTGCATTTCGAGTCGCAGAGTTGGTCGAAGGTCAATGTGCTGGACGCTCCGGACGCATAGACTATGCGCCAGAGTTCTCTGAACTGTAAATGAAAGAAGCCCACGACTAAGTGGGCTTCTTTCTTATTCACTGAAAACTGAGATAGGGAGGTTAGGATGACTGGTTACTTTTCTTTTTGCCCCAGACCTCTATTTTCGCTTTTTTACTTACCCCTAGCAGGCTAAGTTTTGTGCTTCCCCAGCTACTGTAAGTCATTTCAATCCGTTTTAGCTTGGCTTCTTTTGTACCTGGAAGGCTCCAGGCACGAGTCGACAATCCGCTTGTTAGTACGCCCATAGAGGAAAGCTTTTTCTCACTACCATCTGTCATGACGACTTTTAAACCATTCATGTCTACCGTTCCTTGCACACATTTTAGTTTTATTTTACTGAAGCTTCGGTTTCGGAATAGGCTATTTGGTGTCACGGTATCTGTTTCTGTGTGAAAGTTAACGGTTTTCGTTGCAATCAGCTCCCACTCATCGCTGTTATTAGCAAAAACACTCATGCTGGTGGCGGCTACCAGTGTGCAAAGTAGTAGCGTATTTAAGAATTTCATAATGTACCTTATATGTCATACCCAATGTGTGGCCGTTGGCAAAACGCTATGTTAAGGAATATCCAAATCATCTCATTGTGTTCAGGTGTTCCTTGAAGTCCTTTAGGTATAATCGCGATAATTTGATAGGATTGCCCTCGTTCAAATAGGTGACGGAAAATGTCAATTAACGAGAAACAGTATTTACGTGAAATGGGGATCAGCACATGGGAGCTGGTACACCCTGAAAGACTGGAAGGCTATCAATCGCCATTATTGGATTTGCAAAGTTCATGTAAACTCCTATTGGTATCGCCAATATGTCCAGAAAACGAGACGGCATTGATGTTTGAGCGCGTATTAAAAAGCATTAAGCTCACGCTTGATGATGCGCTACACCTAGAGCCTGAGCGCTTATCCATGCTGGGTGAACATCAGCTAGAGTGGGTGTGGTTTGCAGGCTGTGAGGCTGATAAAAGCATCAAGGCAAAGCACCTGACCTCGCCACTATTACAAGATATTGATGGTAATAACGAACAGCGCCGCGCATTGTGGCAACAAATCTGTTCGTACTCTTAACGGAGCTAATGCGTGACAATTGAAATTACGCCGATGCGTGCAGAGCACCTCGACCAAGTTTGGCAAATCGAGCAGCAAGCACATTCTCACCCTTGGGCCGAATCTTTGGTTCGTGACTTATCCAGTCGCGGTGCTTGCCATCATGTGATGCTGGAAGGCTCTCAAGTGGTTGGTTACTTCTATGGACAGAATATTGTTGGAGAAGTGACACTATTAAATATTGCAGTAGCGCCTTCTCAACAGGGCAGAGGGCTAGGGCAAAAATTGCTGGACGCGTTTATTGAACACTGTGAACAAGCCAAAGCAGAGAGTGCTTGGTTAGAAGTGCGTGAAAGTAATCACCCAGCTATCCATATTTATGAGCAAGCAGGTTTTAATGAAGTGGACCGTCGTTACAACTATTACCCAGCTAAATCGGGAAATGGTAAGGAAGACGCCATTATCATGAGTTACTTATTTTTGAGTTAGTTTTAGGCCGTTACTAATTACCTCATCAACACTTATGCTTTAAATGCGTATCCGGATTCGAGGCTTTTGAATATGTAATAATAATTTTTTGAATTTTTACATCTCTTTGTGTGGAGCTGGCTTTCCCTCGTTAGTTGCAGGTAAAGGCTGGTGAGCCGAGTAAATTCAGTTCATGTCTTTCCAGTTTGCTAGCACAGCGATAATAAGCGAGAATACCGCACAATATCGAATAGTAGATATGCTTGCCTATTTTGTGAGCATGAAAGTAATTTAGAAGATTAACTAATGTCAAATCCCCTTTTTTTAGGCGAAGTGTCTAAGCGCAGAACGTTCGCTATTATTTCTCACCCGGATGCGGGTAAAACCACCATTACTGAAAAAGTCCTTTTATTCGGAAACGCGATCCAAAAAGCAGGTACGGTTAAAGGTCGTGGTAACGCACAGCACGCAAAATCAGACTGGATGGAAATGGAAAAAGAACGTGGTATCTCGGTAACCACTTCTGTAATGCAGTTCCCTTACAATGACTGTCTGGTAAACCTACTTGATACGCCTGGACACGAAGACTTCTCGGAAGATACATACCGTACGTTAACGGCAGTAGACTCGTGTTTGATGGTTATCGATGCGGCGAAAGGTGTCGAGGATCGTACACGTAAGCTGATGGAAGTAACGCGTCTGCGTGACACGCCAATCGTAACCTTCATGAACAAACTTGACCGTGACGTTCGTGATCCAATGGAAGTATTGGACGAGGTAGAAAACGAGTTGGGCATGATGTGTGCACCAATTACATGGCCAATCGGCTGTGGTAAAGAATTTAAAGGTGTGTACCACATTCACCGTGATGAAACGATTTTATACGAATCAGGTCACGGTCATGAGATTCAAGAAGTTCGAATCATCAAAGGTCTCGATAACCCAGAGCTTGATGAAAAAGTTGGTGCAGGCCTTGCGGAAAGTGTTCGAGAAGAGCTTGAGCTTGTCATGGGTGCTTGCCCTGAGTTTGATTTGGAAATGTTCCTAACCGGTGATCTTACGCCAGTTTACTTCGGTACTGCATTAGGTAACTTTGGTGTGGATCATATGCTAGACGGTCTAACTGAATGGGCTCCAGCGCCGAAAACTCGTCAAGCGGTTGAACGTGAAGTTGAAGCGACTGAAGAGAAGTTCTCTGGTTTCGTATTTAAGATCCAAGCGAATATGGACCCAAAACACCGCGACCGTATCGCATTCATGCGTATTGTATCGGGCACTTACACGCAAGGTATGAAGATGAACCACGTTCGTCTTGGCAAGCAAGTGAGTATCTCTGATGCAGTAACCTTTATGGCTGGTGACCGTGCACGTGCAGAACACGCTTACGCCGGTGACATCATTGGTCTACATAACCACGGCACTATTCAGATTGGTGATACCTTTACTCAAGGTGAATCACTGAAGTTCTCTGGTATTCCGAACTTCGCTCCGGAATTATTCCGTCGTATTCGCCTGAAAGATCCACTAAAGCAGAAGCAGCTTCTCAAAGGTTTGGTTCAGCTATCAGAAGAAGGTGCGGTACAGGTATTCCGTCCTCTACAGAACAACGATCTGATCGTTGGTGCCGTTGGTGTACTTCAGTTTGATGTTGTTGTGGCTCGTTTGAAGTCTGAGTATAACGTTGAAGCGATTTATGAAGGCATTAACGTTGCAACTGCGCGTTGGGTTGAGTGTGGTGATGCGAAGAAACTGGATGAGTTCCAACGCAAGAATCAAGCGAACTTAGCATTGGATGGTGGTGATAACCTAACGTATATCGCTCCAACAATGGTTAACTTAAACTTAGCGAAAGAGCGTTTCCCTGACGTTGATTTCCGTGCGACGCGTGAGCACTAATTTGGCGCGGTTAGGGTAAGCCGTAACGCAAACTAGATTTTAAAACGCCCTTGGCTATAAACTTAGCCAAGGGCGTTTTTATATAAGGATAAGATATGAATTGGTTTAAACGTGGGCTAAAGCGTTACGACAACTGGTGTAAAGAGATGGGGCTAACTCCCGATCAGAAACGCAGTTGTGTCCCATATCGAAAAGACCCTGCCCATCAAACTGAAGAGAAGAGTGAAGCCCAACGATCTCCTGATTTTCTGCCCGCAGATACAGATAAAAAGCGTCAAGATGAAGCTCTTTGATACGCACTGCCACTTTGATTTTGATGTGTTTCAAGATGACTTTGCGCATCAACTTGAGCTTGCTCAAACGCAAGGCGTCGCAAGAATTTTGATTCCTTCCGTCGGTCCGCAAAACTGGGCTCGTATTCAAACTTTGGCAGAGCAACATGCCAATTTGTATTATGCGCTCGGCTTTCATCCGTATTTTCTTGAAGATAACTTTGAGCTGCACCTTACAGAACTAGAAGGCTATCTAAATCAAAAAGGGCCACAGTGCGTGGCAATAGGAGAGTGTGGTTTAGATTTTGCCATTGATGTTGACCCACAGTTGCAAGAAAAGACACTTGAAGTTCAATTTGAGCTGGCTAGACGCTTCGAGCTCCCAGTTATTTTACATAGCCGAAAAGCGCACAATCGCCTCATTCAAATGGTGAAAGCGGCGAATCTCCCTAGAGGAGGTGTGCTACACGCTTTTTCTGGGAGTTATCAGCAAGCCATGGAGTGGGTCAAATTAGGTTTTTTTATCGGTGTAGGAGGAACGATTACCTACCCAAGAGCTAAGAAAACACGCGACGCAATTCAAAAATTACCACTCGAAAACCTAGTAATCGAAACAGACGCACCAGATATGCCTATACTTGGATATCAAGGGGAGTCAAATCACCCAGCCAAACTCATTCACGTCTTTAATGAGCTCGTAGAGTTGCATAACGGCCGAAAGCAATCGATTGCCTCTCAACTGTGGAAAAATAGCAATTTTGCTTTCTCGATATGTGAATAAAATCTAAAGATGTGGTTTGAAATCGAAAACGTTTTCCTGCTTATTGTGAATTAACTCACAAAGCTGGTTGAATCAATCATGAATCTTATAGGAAAGTGTGAGGCTGGCATTACTTTAATTGATTCTGCATGAGTATAATTGCCCCCGCTTTATAGCTCCATTTTGTAACACGCCAATAAATAACTTATAAGGAAGTCATAAACTATGAGCCTGTTTATGAGCCTAATCGGTATGGTAGTGCTTCTTGCGATTGCAGTGGCATTTTCTAACAACCGAAAAGCTATCAACTTTAGAACTGTGGGTGGCGCATTCGCTATCCAATTCGCATTAGGTGCATTTGTTCTGTATGTACCTTGGGGCCGTGATCTACTAAACGGTTTCTCTTCAGGTGTTTCTAACGTTATCAACTACGGTAACGATGGTTCATCATTCCTGTTCGGTGGTCTTGTTTCTGACAAGATGTTCGAAGTATTCGGCGGCGGCGGTTTCATCTTCGCATTCCGTGTTCTTCCTACACTGATCTTCTTCTCTGCACTGATTTCAGTTCTTTACTACATTGGCGTTATGCAATGGGTTATCAAGATTCTTGGTGGCGCACTACAAAAAGCGCTAGGCACTTCTCGTGCGGAATCAATGTCAGCGGCAGCTAACATTTTCGTAGGTCAAACTGAGGCACCTCTAGTTGTTCGCCCATTCGTTCCAAAAATGACTCAATCAGAGCTATTCGCGGTAATGTGTGGTGGTCTAGCTTCTGTTGCTGGTGGTGTACTAGCTGGTTACGCATCTATGGGTGTTCCACTAGAGTACCTAGTTGCGGCATCATTCATGGCAGCACCAGGTGGTCTACTGTTCGCTAAAATCCTTCACCCAGAGACTGACCAGCCTCACGAAAGTATCGAAGAAGCGATGGACGGCGGTGACGACAAACCAGTTAACGTAATCGACGCAGCTGCGGGCGGTGCGGCTTCTGGTCTACAACTTGCGCTTAACGTAGGTGCAATGCTAATCGCATTCGTTGGTCTAATCGCGCTAATCAACGGTATGCTAGGTGGCATCGGTGGTTGGTTCGGCATGCCAGAACTAACACTAGAGCTAATCCTAGGTTACGCGTTCTCTCCACTAGCATTCCTAATCGGTGTTCCATGGGCAGAAGCTGTAACAGCTGGTTCATTCATCGGTCAGAAAATCGTAGTGAACGAATTCGTTGCTTACTTGAACTTCACACCATATCTAGGTGAAAACGCTCAAGTAATCGCGGCAACTGGTGAAGTAATGTCTGAGAAGACAACAGCTATCATCTCATTCGCACTATGTGGTTTCGCGAACCTTTCTTCTATCGCGATTCTACTTGGTGGTCTAGGTAGCCTTGCACCAAACCGTCGTAGTGACATCGCTCGCATGGGTGTTAAAGCAGTTCTTGCAGGTACGTTGTCTAACCTTATGGCAGCGACAATTGCAGGCTTCTGCTTAAGCCTTGCAGCACTATAATTAGAATCGGTTCTTAATATATAGACGCCGTTTTACATCATGCCCTGTAGCAAGAGATTGCTGCGGGGCATTTTTCGTTTTTCGGGCTCCAAAATTTCATCGGGTGTTTGCCTTAGTCGAGGTATTACGCAGTCAATGGAATAGGGGCTAGGAAATTTTGAGATACAAACCGTTTGCGCTCTATTTGGTGCTACAGTTTTGCGGTGAAACTCTATAATGTATTAATCACAGGATAGTGGTTAAGCTTGATTCTTAATCACGTAATGAATATTACATAATCGATGGGCAAATGAATTGCCCTGCAATATCAGATCTAATAGGCGTTTTGCTTTGTGATGTGATATTAAAGACACCGCAATCATAGATTGTTGTGCCATAGGCCAAACTGGTACTGTGCGGTGACAAGGATAGCAATTGGCATATGATAAATTTTCGCTGTATATGCCGAGTCTTCAGGGAACCAAGTCCGTTCATTAATAGACTGTTTAGCCATTTACTCACATTGTCTCGACTTGTTGATTATAGTTAAAGACGTGATGTAAGGCTGAGTAGTGAATTTTTTGAATATTGATCGGAGATAGAAATGAGCGATTTAAAAGCAGCAGCGCTACGTGCACTTAAACTTATGGACCTAACTACGTTGAATGACGATGACACTGATGCAAAAGTGATCTCACTATGTCATGACGCGAAAACAGCAGTAGGCAACACAGCTGCAATTTGTATTTACCCTCGCTTTATTCCTATTGCTAAGAAGACACTTCGTGAGCAAGGTACGCCAGAGGTTCGTATTGCAACAGTAACGAACTTCCCACATGGTAACGACGACATTGAAATCGCAGTTGCTGAAACAAAAGCGGCGGTTGCTTACGGTGCAGACGAAGTTGACGTAGTTTTTCCTTACCGCGCGCTAATGGCGGGTGATGAGAAAGTAGGCTTCGAACTAGTTAAGCAATGTAAAGAAGCTTGTGGTGACATTCTTCTTAAAGTGATCATCGAAACAGGTGAACTAAAAGAAGAAGCACTAATCAAGAAAGCATCTCAAATCTGTATTGAAGCAGGTGCTGACTTCATTAAAACTTCAACTGGTAAAGTGCCAGTAAACGCAACACCAGAATACGCTCGCATGATGCTTGAAGTTATTCGCGACATGGGTGTTGCAGAAACTGTTGGTTTCAAACCAGCAGGTGGTGTGCGCACTGCTGAAGACGCAGCAGCATACCTAGCAATGGCTGACGAAATCCTAGGTGACAACTGGGTTGATGCTCGTCACTACCGTTTTGGTGCGTCTAGCCTGCTAACCAACCTACTAAATACATTAGAAGTATCGGACGACGTCGCTGATCCAACAGCGTACTAATTCCAATAATGCGTCTGAACGGTAGCACCTAAACGGGTGCTACCAAACCTCTTCTATCCTACTACAACCATGGCTCAAAAGAGCTTGGGAGGCACTAATGTATTTACCACAAGAAATCATTCGTAAAAAACGTGACGGCGAAGTCCTAACCGCCGATGAAATCAACTTCTTTATTCAAGGCGTAGCGAACAACACGGTATCTGAAGGTCAGATTGCGGCGTTTGCTATGACGATTTTCTTTAATGAAATGACCATGGATGAGCGCATCGCCTTAACGTGTGCAATGCGTGATTCGGGCATGGTTATCGACTGGAGCCACATGAATTTCGGTGGTCCAATTGTCGACAAACACTCAACCGGTGGTGTGGGTGACGTAACTTCTTTAATGCTTGGCCCAATGGTGGCAGCGTGTGGCGGTTTCGTACCTATGATCTCTGGCCGCGGTCTTGGTCATACAGGCGGTACGCTGGATAAACTTGAATCTATTCCTGGTTACAACATTACGCCGAGCAACGATGTTTTTGGTCAAGTAACCAAAGACGCTGGTGTGGCGATCATCGGTCAAACTGGTGACCTTGCTCCTGCGGATAAGCGTGTTTACGCGACTCGTGATATTACCGCAACGGTAGACAATATCTCCCTGATTACGGCGTCGATCCTTTCTAAGAAACTGGCGGCGGGTCTGGAATCGCTAGTGATGGACGTAAAAGTGGGTTCAGGTGCATTTATGCCAACTTACGAAGCGTCTGAAGAGCTAGCAAAATCAATCGTTGCGGTAGCAAACGGTGCTGGCACTAAGACTACGGCAATTCTTACGGACATGAATCAAGTATTGGCGTCTTCAGCGGGTAACGCGGTAGAAGTTCGTGAAGCGGTTCGTTTCTTAACAGGTGAATACCGTAACCCTCGTCTACTTGAAGTGACCATGTCTTCATGTGCTGAAATGTTAGTACTTGGCAAGCTTGCTGAGAACACAGAAGACGCACGCGCAAAACTGATGGAAGTGCTGGATAACGGCAAAGCAGCTGAGTGCTTCGGCAAGATGGTTGCTGGCTTAGGCGGCCCTGCGGACTTCGTAGAAAACTACGACAACTACTTAGAAAAAGCAGAAATCATCAAGCCAGTTTACGCAACAGAAACGGGCATTGTCTCTGCAATGGATACACGTGCTATCGGCATGGCTGTGGTTGCTATGGGTGGTGGTCGTCGAGTCGCTACTGATGAAATCGACTACGCAGTTGGTTTCGACGAGTTCATCCGCCTAGGTGAGGTCGCAGACAGTGATAAACCTCTTGCGGTCATCCACGCTCGCACTGAAGAGCAATGGGAAGAAGCGGCAAAAGCACTGCGCAGTGCAATCAAAGTAGGTGGTGAATACACACCAACTCCAGAGGTTTACCGCCAAATTCGTGCAGAAGATATCTAATAGAACAAGTAATTACACAAGGCCTACTCAACCATAATAAAAAGCCGAGTGGGCCTAAGGAACGAGCAATGAAAAGAGCATTTATTTTAGTACTAGACTCATTCGGTATCGGTGCAACTGCCGACGCTAAAGAATTTGGTGATGTAGGTTCAGACACACTAGGTCACATCGCTGACCAATGTGAAAAAGGCTTAGCAGATAACGACAATCGCCAAGGTGCACTTCGCCTTCCAAATCTATCGAAACTTGGTTTGGCAATGGCGCATAAAGAATCGACAGGTCGCTTCGCACCTGGACTAGACACAGACGCTGAAATCATTGGTGCATACGGTCATGCAGCAGAGCTTTCTTCAGGTAAAGACACGCCGTCTGGTCACTGGGAAATCGCAGGTGTTCCTGTTCTGTTTGACTGGGGTTACTTCACTGACAAAGCAAACAGCTTCCCGAAAGAATTGACTGACCGCATTCTTGAGCGTGCGGGGCTTGACGGTTTCCTAGGTAACTGTCACGCGTCTGGTACTCAAGTTCTTGACGATCTTGGTGAAGAGCACATGAAGACTGGCAAACCAATCTTCTACACGTCTGCTGACTCTGTATTCCAAATCGCATGTCACGAAGAGACTTTCGGTCTAGACCGTCTACTAGAGCTTTGCCAAATCGCACGTGAAGAGCTAGAAGATTACAACATTGGTCGTGTTATCGCGCGCCCATTCGTTGGTGCTGGTAAAGGTCAATTTGAGCGTACAGGTAATCGTCGTGATCTTTCTGTAGAGCCACCATCAGCAACGGTTCTTCAGAAGCTCGTTGATGAGAAGCAAGGCAACGTGGTTTCTATTGGTAAGATTGCTGATATCTACGCAAACTGCGGCATCACTAAGAAAGTGAAAGCGACAGGTATCCCTGCATTGTTCGAAGCAACGCTAGAGCAAATCAAAGAAGCGGGCGACAACACGATCGTATTCACTAACTTTGTAGACTTCGACTCAGCTTACGGTCACCGTCGTGACGTAGCGGGTTACGCAGCGGCACTTGAGTACTTCGATGGTCGTATCAACGAAGTGCTAGAGATTATGGAAGAAGACGATGTGCTTATCCTAACGGCAGACCACGGCTGTGACCCAACATGGCCAGGCACTGACCATACTCGTGAGCACATCCCAGTATTGGTTTATGGTCAAAAAGTACCAGCTGGTTCTCTTGGCCGCCGCGAAACATTCGCAGATATCGGTCAAACATTGGCAAGTTACTTCGGTACTTCTCCAATGGATTACGGTAAGAACTTCCTATAATTAGTTAGGTTTTTGAAAACTAGGAGCTTGATTGCTCCTAGTTTTATGTTTGCAGTATGTAAATGCTGCTTGTCGGAAATGAGAATACTCTGGCTTATATCGCCTTAAGCGCGGAGCGCTAGAGAAAGGTTAAGGAAAAGAAAATGGCAACTCCACATATCAATGCTGAAATGGGTGCATTTGCAGACGTCGTACTGATGCCTGGTGATCCACTACGTGCAAAATACATCGCAGAGACTTTCCTTGAAGATGTCGTTCAAGTGTGTGACGTTCGTAATATGTTTGGTTACACAGGTACATACAAAGGCCGTAAGATCTCGGTAATGGGCCACGGTATGGGTATCCCATCATGCTCGATTTACGCGACTGAACTAATCAAAGACTTCGGCGTGAAGAAAATCATCCGTGTTGGCAGCTGTGGCGCAGTGAATGAAGACATCAAAGTGCGTGATGTTGTGATCGGCATGGGTGCATGTACTGACTCTAAAGTGAACCGTATCCGCTTTAAAGGTCATGACTTCGCGGCAATCGCAGACTACAACATGGTTCGTGCGGCAGAAGACGCTGCAAAAGCTCGCGGTATTGACGTTAAAGTTGGTAACCTATTCTCAGCAGAGCTTTTCTACACGCCAGATCCAGAAATGTTCGATGTAATGGACAAGTACGGCATTGTTGGTGTTGAAATGGAAGCGGCTGGTATTTACGGTGTTGCGGCAGAATACGGTGCAAAAGCTCTGACAATCTGTACGGTTTCTGATCATATCAAGACTGGCGAACAGACTACATCTGACGAGCGTCAAACGACATTCAACGACATGATGCTAATCGCACTAGATTCAGTATTGCTTGGTGACGAAGAGTAAGCGACGAAGAGTCATTCTATTTTTCGCTCTCAAGAGCTAAAAAAACAGCCCGCACATTACGGGCTGTTTTTATATGAGTTGTTAGCGCTACCTAGTTACTTGGTTAGCAGCAGGTTTGGCGCTTTTTTACGACGTATCGGTTGTCGACGTAAAATCAAGATGAACAACATACCACAGACAAAGCTCATTAAGACCATCATGTACATATAACGATCGCTCTTGCGATAGTGGTGGTCAGAAATAGCCGTCACCCGGCCCGTCTCAAAGGTCACGCGAACAAAACCGATAAGCGCACCATCTGCAAAAACTGGTTCAACCAACTGCTGGCGACCAATGGAAGCTGTTGCCAAAGGCGTATCCAGGCCAAGAACTTCGCGTACCGATAATGCCTCTTCACTAGACGCTAAACGTACACCCTGTGCATCGTAGATTGTTGCATCAAACACTAAACGGTCTTGTGCTAGCTGGTTTGTTAGCTGAAGTAATCGTTCTTGATCTTTAGTTAAAATCATCTCACTGGCAGAAAGAGACGCCTGTGAAATCAAAACTTTGGTGAGTGTTTCAAGCTGTTGTGCTTGAATTTTCTCATTACCCTTACTGATCACAACACTGTTTTTTATTGTGATAAACAACATCACACACAGTAGGATTAGTGCCAGAATTCTTAGGGCATTCCTTACTGAGAACAAAGATTCACTCATGCTCTTTACTCATCCATTTAAAATAAAACAAAGACTTGCCTTTTTAGTTTGTTGAGGTAACGTTTTAGCAAAGTCATAAGGGATTATATACATGGACGCGTCAAAAAGCTTGCCTATCAGAAAACATACGACACTTTTAAAACGATTACCCGAGACTCGATTTGCCTCCCAATTAGATAAAGCAAAAGCAAACTGGATCGTATTTGCTGAGTACCTTTCGCCAAGTCACTTCGAAGACATTGATTTCTTCACCGGCTTTTACAACCCGATACTAGAAACGTGGAAAGTTGGCCAATATGAAGTAGCCCTGATGGCCGGAGAGTTGACTCCTCAACATGAAACGATCTTACAAAGTCTCAACCTAGATTACGCCTCGCTTAATGAAGTGCCCGATCTATCAACCCAAGGGTTGATTGTATTTGATATGGATTCAACGGCGATCCAGATAGAGTGTATTGATGAAATCGCGAAACTGGCAGGAGTAGGGGATGAGGTCGCTGAAGTCACTGAACGTGCCATGCAAGGTGAGCTGGATTTTGAGCAAAGTTTACGTCAGCGAGTTGGTAAGCTCAAAGGTGCCGATGAATCAATTCTTGAACAAGTTCGTTCCCAGTTACCATTCATGCCGGACTTTGAAGCGCTAATTGCGACGTTGAAAGCCTTGGGCTGGAAAACAGCGATTGCTTCCGGTGGTTTTACTTACTTCTCTGATTACATCAAAGATAAAGTCGACTTAGATTTTGCTCGCTCCAATCAATTAGAAATTATTGACGGCAAACTCACGGGTAACGTACTTGGTGATGTGGTAACGGCGCAGATGAAGTCTGACATTCTAGTGGAACTGGCGGATGAATATGAAATTGAGCAGCACAACACGGTTGCTGTCGGTGATGGCGCTAATGATCTTGTGATGATGTCGGTGGCAGGATTAGGGATTGCGTATCACGCAAAACCAAAAGTGGAAGCTCAAGCGCAATCTGCGATTCGCTTTGCTGGGTTGGGCGGTGTGCTCTGTATTTTATCTGGCGCATTGGTGAAGCAGCAAAAGGTTAGCTGGAAAGCTAAACCTTAACCATCCATTCAAAAACACCGCCAGAAAGGCGGTGTTTTTTTTCAATTTGGTATGACTTTGAATTTACTCGGTTAACTCCAATCTAATTACAACCTCTTCAGTAATGTCTTCAAATTCACTGTAACCAACGAGCGCCGTCAACTCTTTTTCTAACTTGCTCGCTTGATGTACACCAAATTGGGTTAAGTCACTTAAATCTTGTTGCAGTAATGATGTCATCGGATCGAAAATTGGTGCAGTAGAAAGGCGAAGCACGTAAAAGTCACCCATCATTCGCGCTTTCTTTATAAATTGAATCCGCTCTTTTACGCTG
>NZ_JADDYG010000005.1:229051-235435 GCF_015163535.1 Vibrio sp. OPT46
TTGAACTCTTGATGAAGCTTTGACTCAATGCCTGTAATTTTATTGCCTACTTTTGCGGCGCTTATGTAGATATCCTGATGTCTGGCTTGAGCACCTTCTACACGTTTTATTGGCTCTGCGATTAATGTGCTTGTCCGGCCTTTAAAGATAGGTTCAAGTGACAACAGTTGGTCATGCCCAAGACGGGCAAAAAGCTCAATGTGTTTAGGTAGCGGCAAGTTCACCCCGATAACGGGGGTTTTGATTGAAGATGACGTACTCTTACTGATAAAAATGGGCGTGCTCAGCGTACGCGAGAGCAACATGCAGTGTAGCCTTTCAAGTAGAGCATTACTTGGTAGCGTCTCTTTTTGCGGGATTAGCTTGTCTTGATTGTGCTCGATAATGCTGTTGAAAAAAGCGATTACCTTCATGGTTTGGCTGCTTTCATCAATAACTAGCTGCACGCTACAACCGTCTGGGCTTACACGAATTACTCGGTATGGCACCGACATTAACGGCAATTTTTTATCGTAGAGTTGTAATTCTCGAAAGTTGATTCTTACCTCTTGCCCAGAACGTAACATCGTGGGCTCACTTAGCCTAATTCCGAGTCCTCGTTTGGAAAGGTCAACAGTACTGCCGCCTGTTTTAGTTTGTCCTGAGTACAACTCTAAAGGTGTTTTAAAACGATAACGAGGCTCTTTTCGACGAGACTTTGCATCAAAATAAATGCCCTTTGGATTGCCGATAACTCTTCTCGGATGGCGAAACGCGTTTAATGTATTAGCGGGTAAGCGCGGCTTTTCAGTTAGCAGGTAATCCTGCCCTGACTTTTCGTCAGCAATTTCTTGCAAAATACCAATATGAGTCAGTGATTGAGACGTTTCTGCCAACTCTGGAGAGAATGCTGCTAGGTCTTCCTGTTCTTGCTCTGATAGTTCAAAGATTGAAATTCTAAAGGCGCGCCAACTCTCTCGTTTGCCACCTAAATGCCAAAATAGCTGGCGCTGTTCGCGAGTTGCTTCTGGGCGAAACATCGAATAGAAATAGGTTCGATTCTCGTGCTCGTGAGTAAATGAATAAAGGACATTGGTTGTTCCTTTAACACCAGGCTTAATGAGTGACGCGATGCGTTGCTCGTTGAATAAGGAACCAAACATTTGCTGGTTTCTCTCATCGTGCCAGTATTGCCAAAGCTTTTGATTGTTTGGCGTTAACATTGCTAATTTTAGGTCACTACCATCAAAGAATAGAGGCAAGCTGCTGGTGTGCTTTAGTGCGATGTGCTCATAACCGCGAGTTCGAGCTCGAATAATCTTGTCTTGATTGTCGTGACGAGCCCTTTTAGCAGCACTGTTGAGCGCTTCATCTATCACTCTGGTGACGACATTGGTGTCAGTTAAGCGTATGGTTCTGAGGTATCGAACTGAGTCATTTTCGTAACAGTCATCAACCGCGAGTATGCGGTATGCAAGCGGTTTCTCTATACCTGCAACGTTAGATTTGCTGGCAAATTCAGTAAACGTGACCTGAATAATTTCCCCAAGGTTATATTTAAATGCGCTCGGGACTTTGAACTTTGCGCCAGAGCTAGATAAATCAATGCTTAATCCATGAAGAAGCTGTCCTTTAGAACGGCAAATTTCAACTTGAGATTGGACTTTCAAGCGTTTTTCTTGGCGCTTTAAATCGTAGCCTAGGTGAACGGGTTCTGCTAAGAACGGGCTTTTAGGATCCGTTAACGATTGCGTTTTTTGCTGAGTAAGGCGCTTGCTCATTACGCGAAAGTTATTTCGCGTGTTGACCAATGCTTCCCACATTCCTTCCGTGTAGCAGCCAAACTTTTTGATGTTTTTATGGTAAGCGTTGAAAGCAACATCATCCAACCAATGTGGAATACCATCCAAAATATACTCGCGACATTCGCCTTGAACGCGACCTCGCAAATCAATGCTTTTTTTGCATGGAGCCATTAAGCGGTTAAGTTCCATTTTAACCAAAATTTTGGCCGAAGGCGGCTCTTCCTCGGTCAGTTGGCCAAGGACAAAGTCAAAGTCATTCGTACCGTAAACGGGAATGAGTCGTTCTGCGAGCGAGAGAATTTCAGATTGCTGCATTATTTCTGTTAGAGTATGTAGTTACTTTAAATTGTATCGGCTAAGCGAAGTAATACTTAAGTATATCAATAGTTCATTTCAGTTCAGGTCTGACTTGGCTGTGCTTAGTCACATTTGTAGAAAAAATTGAGGCATCATGGCGAAAGCAAAACGAGCGTATGTTTGTAATGATTGTGGCGCGGACTTTCCCCGTTGGCAGGGGCAGTGTAACGCATGTGGTGCATGGAATACGATAACAGAAGTACGTATCGCAGCATCGCCAACCGTTGCTCGCAATGAACGCTTAAGCGGCTACGCTGGTTCCGCAACAGAAGCTACGGTTCAAACGCTATCCGAAATTGATCTGCAAGAAGTACCTCGCTTCACCAGTGGGTTTAAAGAGCTTGACCGCGTGTTGGGTGGTGGTGTTGTGCCAGGTGCCGCAATTTTGATTGGTGGTAACCCTGGTGCAGGTAAATCAACCCTTCTGTTGCAAACCATGTGTAGTTTATCTGCGCAAATGCCAACGCTTTACGTAACCGGTGAAGAGTCATTACAGCAGGTGGCAATGCGTGCTTCCCGATTGGGCTTGCCGAAAGATCATTTAAAAATGCTATCGGAAACGAACGTCGACAAAATTTGCCAAATCGCCGAAAAAGAGCAGCCTCGTATAATGGTAATAGACTCGATTCAGGTGATGCACGTTTCTGATGTTCAATCGTCGCCTGGCAGTGTTGCTCAGGTACGTGAATCTGCGACGGCTCTGACACGATACGCAAAACAGAATAATGTTGCGGTATTTATTGTTGGTCACGTAACAAAAGATGGTACCCTTGCGGGCCCCAAAGTTCTTGAACACATTATCGACTGTTCGGTACTACTCGATGGTGGAACGGATAGCCGATTCCGCACTTTGCGTAGTCATAAAAACCGTTTTGGCGCTGTGAATGAGCTTGGTGTCTTTGCAATGACAGGCCAAGGATTGAAAGAAGTGAGTAACCCATCAGCGATCTTCCTTTCTCGTGGTGAAGAAGAAACATCAGGCTCTTCCGTCATGGTGGTTTGGGAAGGCACGCGCCCTCTGCTAGTAGAGATTCAAGCGCTGGTGGATTACTCGCAGTTAGCCAACCCTCGTCGTGTTGCGGTCGGCTTGGAGCAGAACCGCCTATCACTTTTGCTCGCTGTGTTGCATAAGCATGGTGGCTTACAAATGGCAGACCAAGATGTCTTTGTTAATGTGGTTGGCGGTGTTAAGGTGACGGAGACGAGCGCTGATCTTGCTTTAGTTATGGCGCTTTTATCGAGTTTTCGTGACCGTCCACTCCCTAAAGATGTAGTGATTTTTGGTGAGGTAGGGCTTGCGGGCGAAATCCGTCCAGTGCCAAGTGGGCAAGAGCGTTTGAATGAAGCGTTCAAACATGGTTTCAAGAAAGCCATCGTGCCAGCAGCCAACATGCCGAAAGGTGGCATCCCTGGCATGCAAATTCACGGCGTTAAGAAATTGTCGGAAGCTATAGAGGCTTTTGACGAGCTGTAATGCTCATAAGAATGGTATTTGTGCAATCACAAACTGTTCTATTCGTCCTCAATAAAATGCGAATAAAGTACATAAATTGCTGTGTTTGACTATGCTTTGGGGACGGAAATTTCACGTTAAAATTTTTTTTCTTCCATCCGCACGCAAGGGTATCAGTATTGACAGAATGTGATATACTCTGCGCGCACTTTATACCTTATTAACAGAGTAAGACAATGACTGATTTATCAAAATACAGAAACATTGGTATTTTTGCTCACGTAGACGCGGGTAAAACTACCTCTACAGAGCGTATCCTAAAGCTAACTGGTAAGATCCATAAGATCGGTGACACTCACGACGGTTCAACTACTACTGACTTCATGGAGCAGGAAGCTGA
The DNA here is from genome assembly GCF_015163535.1 of Vibrio sp. OPT46. Lineage (NCBI taxonomy): Bacteria > Pseudomonadati > Pseudomonadota > Gammaproteobacteria > Vibrionales > Vibrionaceae > Vibrio > Vibrio sp. OPT46. The sequence continues at coordinate 233,046 of NZ_JADDYG010000005.1, forward strand.
GCGTGGTATCACAATCCAGTCTGCAGCAACAACTTGTTTCTGGAACGATCACCGTCTAAACATCATCGATACTCCTGGACACGTTGACTTCACTATCGAAGTTTACCGTTCTCTAAAAGTACTTGACGGTGGTATCGGTGTATTCTGTGGTTCTGGTGGTGTTGAGCCTCAGTCAGAAACTAACTGGCGTTACGCTGACGAATCACACGTATCACGTCTGATCTTCGTTAACAAACTAGACCGTATGGGCGCAGATTTCTACAAAGTTGTAGATCAAGTACAGAACGTACTAGGTGCTACACCTCTAGTTATGACTCTACCTATCGGTATCGAAGAAGATTTCGTAGGTGTTGTAGACGTACTAAGCCAACAAGCTTACGTATGGGATGAGTCTGGCCAACCAGAGAACTACGAAGTTCAAGATATTCCAGCAGACATGGTAGAAAAAGCTGCTGAATACCGTGAAATGCTAATCGAAACTGCTCTAGAGCAAGACGAAGATCTAATGATGGCTTACCTAGAAGAAGGCGAAGAGCCATCTCTAGAAGACATCAAACGTTGTATCCGTAAAGGTACTCGTGATCTAGCATTCTTCCCAACTTACTGTGGTTCAGCGTACAAGAACAAAGGTATCCAACTTATTCTTGACGCGGTAATTGATTACCTACCATCTCCAACAGAAGTTGATCCACAGCCTCTAACTGATTCAGAGACTGGTGAGCCAACTGGTGAAGTTGCGACTGTATCTGCAGACGAGCCACTACGTGCTCTTGCATTTAAGATTATGGATGACCGCTTCGGTGCTCTAACCTTTATCCGCATCTACTCTGGTAAGATGAAGAAAGGTGACACAATCCTTAACTCTGCAACTGGTAAAACAGAGCGTATCGGCCGTATGGTTGAGATGCACGCGGACGAGCGTAACGAGATCGATTCAGCACAAGCTGGTGACATCATCGCTGTAGTTGGTATGAAGAACGTTCAAACTGGTCACACTCTATGTGATCCTAAGCACGAATGTACTCTTGAGCCAATGATCTTCCCAGATCCAGTAATCTCTATCGCAGTTAAGCCTAAAGATAAAGGCGGTTCTGAGAAGATGGGTATCGCGATCGGTAAAATGGTTGCAGAAGATCCATCATTCCAAGTTGAGACTGATGAAGATTCAGGCGAAACTATCCTGAAAGGTATGGGTGAACTTCACCTAGACATCAAGGTAGATATCCTTAAGCGTACTTACGGCGTTGAGCTAGAAGTTGGTGCTCCACAGGTTGCTTACCGTGAAACTATCACTCAAGCAATCGAAGATAGCTACACGCACAAGAAACAGTCTGGTGGTTCTGGTCAGTTCGGTAAGATCGATTACCGCATCAAACCAGGTGAGCCAAACTCTGGCTTCACGTTCAAATCAACAGTTGTTGGTGGTAACGTACCTAAAGAATTCTGGCCTGCAGTTGAGAAAGGCTTTGCGTCAATGATGGAGCACGGTGTTCTAGCTGGCTTCCCTACTCTAGACGTTGAAGTTGAACTATTCGACGGTGGTTTCCACGCAGTTGACTCTTCAGCTATCGCTTACGAAATCGCAGCGAAAGGTGCATTCCGTCAGTCTATGCCTAAAGCTGGCGCGCAACTTCTTGAGCCAATCATGAAAGTTGACGTGTTCACTCCAGAAGATCACGTTGGTGACGTAATCGGTGACCTTAACCGTCGTCGTGGTATGATCAAAGACCAACAAGCAGCGTCTACTGGCGTACGTATCAAGGGTGATGTACCTCTATCAGAAATGTTTGGTTACATCGGTACTCTACGTACTATGACTTCTGGTCGTGGTCAGTTCTCTATGGAGTTCTCACACTACGCACCATGTCCAACAAACGTTGCAGAGCAAGTAATTGCTGACGTTAAAGAGCGTAACGCTAAGAAGTAATTCTTAAGTTAACTCTATAACTTGAAAGCCCCGCTTAGTGCGGGGCTTTTTGTATTTAGCAGTCTTATACGCAGAGCGTGTTTGTTTTATTCCTATTTAGCGTTTGTTTTGATGATAGTTATGATGCCGTTCTAGTACTGTTGCCTTTTAGGTCAATGGTCTTAAAGTCTGGTACCACTGACTTTTCAAATATTTCTATTTCTTCCTTCAACCATTGCGCAAACAATTGAGCTTTAGGTCTTTTTAAGTAGCCTTTTGGCGCACACAAGTAATACGCAAAGTTGGGCTTGATAGCGATATCTCCAATTCGGACCAATTTGCCAGAACGAAAATATTGATGAGCTAAACTGTGTTTTACTAATGCCACGCCTTGAAGTGATAGTGCAGCCTCAAGCACGAGATGTGATCCACTGTATTTTAAGGTAGGCTTTGCTGCGCAGTGACCCAAGGTTGCTAACCACAT
>NZ_JADDYG010000005.1:235445-236328 GCF_015163535.1 Vibrio sp. OPT46
CAATGCGACGCCTTGAAGTGATAGTGCAGCCTCAAGCACGAGATGTGATCCACTGTATTTTAAGGTAGGCTTTGCTGCGCAGTGACCCAAGGTTGCTAACCACATATTCCAATCAAGATCAGGCCAAACATCTTCAATCAGCTCAGCTTTGCTTAAATCCTCGATGTTATAGATCCCGTGCTCTTTCTGGTACACCGGATGACAAGCTGGATAAAAAGCTTCGTCCATTAGCCATTGTGATTCTAAATTGGGGTACTTTCCTAAACCGTAACGAACACATAAATCTATCTGGCTATCTTGAAAAGACACCAAATCATTGGTTGGTTCTAATAGCAAGGCGATATCAGGGTGACGCTGACGAAAAGCCGTAATTTTCGGGACTAACCAATGATGAGCGAAAGAGGGGAGTGTTGATATCGAAAGGTGGTTCGGGTTTGGATCTTGATTGACTAATCTTACCCCTTGCTGCAAATGAGCAAACCCTCTTTCTGCCTGACTAAACAGTAGCTCTCCCTCTGGTGTGAGCACGATTTTTCTGTGCTGACGAACAAATAGGTCCGTGCCTAAGAACTCTTCTAAATGACGAATTTGCTGACTAATGGCCGCTGGCGTAACAAACAGTTCTTTTGCTGCCGTTTTAAAGCTTCCTTCCTTTGCTGCAACGAAAAAGTAATACAAGCTTTGTAAGGGAGGCATTCGATCTTTCACATTAGTTTTCCTTAACTCTATGGCAGATTCTATCGTTTGAGGTTATCAGCGTAGTCGCTGATTATTAAGTGGTCAACATTGTATAGGGATCTTTGAAATGGAAAACATGACACACACTTGTGAGCGTACTATACCTACTGCCCATCAGAGCGGGTTACAGTTAATTTATTCTAAA
>NZ_JADDYG010000005.1:236338-238741 GCF_015163535.1 Vibrio sp. OPT46
CCTGTAAGGGAGGCATTCGATCTTTCACATTAGTTTTCCTTAACTCTATGGCAGATTCTATCGTTTGAGGATATCAGCGTAGTCGCTGATTATTAAGTGGTCAATATTGTATAGGGATCTTTGAAATGGAAAACATGACACACACTTGTGAGCGTACTATACCTACTGCCCATCAGAGCGGGTTACAGTTAATTTATTCTAAACTGGCGGCTTGGAGAAGGAACTATAAGACACGTCGTCACTTGAGAGAGTTACCAAAGCACCTTTGGGACGATATTGGATTAGGTGAAAGGGAGATTAGTTGTGAAGTGAGTAAGCCATTCTGGAGAGAGTAGTCTATGAGTTTGATTCAAGCTCAAAGTTAAGTTGCACTCCCCAATGGTGTTGAGGAGTGCAAGCAAAATTACAAGTCTTCTTCCCACACGACCAATTCATCTTTTGGCCAATTGTGGCCTATCTCATGATACTTTTGTTCGAGCACATGACGTTTAATTTTAAGCGTTGGCGTCAGTACGCCATTTTCTATACTCCAAGGTTCTTTAATCATTAACACACCTTTGATTTGCTCATGAGAGGCGAGTTCTTGATTCATCCTGGCAATAACTTTACGTGTGGTACGTGCGTATCGCTCTCGATCAAAGTTAGGGAAGTCATGTGGCACAACCAAAAGAATCGGAGCGGGTAGCCCTAAACCGATGAGACACATCATCTCTACGCGACTGTACTCGAAAAGCTTTTTCTCGATAGGAACCGGAGAGACAAATTTACCTTTGGCGGTTTTGAAGTTATCTTTTTTACGGCCTTGAATCGTTAGATAACCATCTGAGTCGATAGCGCCGATATCGCCTGTGTGTAGCCAGCCCTCTGAATCAAAAGACTCTTGGGTGGCAATATCATTTTTGTAGTAGCCAGAAAATAGCCCTTTGCCACGCACCATGATTTCATCATCGGCTGCGATTTTTAACTCAATGCCTGGCCCTGCATTACCGACACTACCAATTTTGTCAGCTCTAAATGGGTAGTTGAGCGTGCTGTAGGCAAATGATTCCGTCATCCCCCAAGCCTCTGTGATATCAAGGCCCACTGAGTGGTACCATTCCAACAGCGCTGGCGAGACAGGTGCAGAGCCACAGCCTAATACTCGAGCCTGATCTAAACCTAGACCATCTGCTAGCTTTTTCTTGATCAAAGAATTGACGAATGGGATTTTCAACAGAATATTGAGCTTCTTCTGTGGAAGTTTGTCTTGAATACGTTGCTGGAATAGCGTCCATAATCGTGGGACGGAGATAAACAGAGTTGGTCGGTGCATCTTCACATCTTCGATAAAAGTGTCCAGTGACTCTGGAAATGCTGTTGGCACGCCACCCATAATCGATGAACCGAAGATATAAACACGCTCTGTAATATGAGCGAGCGGTAAATAAGAGAACAATCGGTCGTTTTCTTGGATACCAATATGATTGATCAGTTGCTGAACAGACCAACTGAATGCGCCGTAAGTTAGCATCGCGCCTTTCGGTAACCCTGATGTGCCTGAGGTATACACCAACGACATTAGCTTGTCATCGTAATGCCGCGGACGCTCTTCACTTGGCATTGCATCTGCAATGAGCGCTTGGTATTCGTGCTTACACTTTGGTGCCGTGTCATAAGGTAGAGCGATGCTAATGAGTTCAGGCATAGCATCAATGACCTGCTGAGTTGCTTTGGGATCATCGAGTTTTCCGCCAATGATCGCTTTACTTTCACTATGAGTCACACAGTATTCGATGGTGTCTGCACCGGCGGTAGGAAAGATTGGCACACTGACATAGTCACCAAGCATCATAGCAAGATCGCAAATAAACCATTCTGCACAGTTTTTAGATACTAACGCAACTTTGTCGCCAGGCTTTACACCAAGCGAGCGTAGTGCGCTGACAAGTTTTAAGGCTTGATCTGCAACATCAGAGAATGTGTACTCAACAAACTGTCGGTTAATAATTTGTTTTAGGTAGACCTCATTTGGACGCTCTTGAGCCCATTTGAGGATCATTTCACTTGGTGGTGGGAGAGCGCAACCAGCAGCGCTATTTAGATTCGGCTGATTCATTTTAAGTGACTCCATGTCTTCTCATTGTATTTATAATTGTTAACGCATTGTTAACTTTAGCATGTTAAATCGCGACACGGGAATGCATTTTGATGAAATATGTGGGGAAGATAGCGTTAGTTATGGTTGAAGTCGGAGCGACTCGATCTAAAAAGCAATGTGATTGATGCTACGCAAAAGAGAACAGGCTTTTCAGCTGTTATGTCATACCGACTTCATACTAAGAGCACAGGTAAGCAATTTATTTTATTAATAATATTGCGAAAACATAGAATCTATCCTAATTATTTATTAACTAGTGGCTTAGT
>NZ_JADDYG010000005.1:238751-241128 GCF_015163535.1 Vibrio sp. OPT46
AGCAATGTGATTGATGCTACGCAAAAGAGAACAGGCTTTTCAGCTGTTATGTCATATCGACTTCATACTAAGAGCACAGGTAAGCAATTTATTTTATTAATAATATTGCGAAAACATAGAATCTATCCTAATTATTTATTAACTAGTGGCTTAGTGTTGAAGATAAGTATAAATGTCTCCTAATTTCTTCAAAGCGCCAAACTTAAAGGTATGTCGTGGTTTTGAAGTAGCTATACTAATCTTACTTTGGAAAGTTAGGAGCTTCACCTCAAGCTATTGCCTGAGATTACTTGGGTACGATCATCAGCAAAAGGAAAGATGTGATGTTACGGAAGACTTTACTGGGTACCTATCTTTGTAGTTTATTCATTGCGGGGAATGCATATGGTGCTGAAGGAGATGATATTCCTCAGCGTGCCCAAACGGTTGGTGATGTTATTGAGCGCCCAGGCGTTCTCACACCTAAAGGTAAATGGTCATTTGATTCGTCTTTAAGCTATACACAAAACTCTTCAAACAAAGTATCTGTTGTTGGGTATACAGTCTTACCAACTCTGATTGTTGGGCGAATTGAAGTGAGTGATTCGGATAGGACTACAGTAACCGTTGGATTAACTGCTCGGTACGGTTTAACAAACGCCACAGAGTTAGAAGTTAGAGTGCCGTATGTGTATCGTAATGACCAAGTTTCTACGCGCCCCATTCAAGATGGTTCAAACAGTGAAGTAGTAAACACAACGGTGGATGGCGGAGGGCTTGGTGATGTAGAGTTCGCATTGAGGCACCAGTTTAACTTTGAGTCTGCGCCATACTGGGTAGGTGGCCTTAGAGTAAAGTCGGATACAGGACGATCGCCTTATGATGTTTCTATTGAAGATGGAAGCAACTCATTTAGTGATGTCCCTACAGGTTCGGGTTTTTGGAGTTTTGAGCCTAATTTATCTCTTATTCACCCTGTTGATCCTGCGGTCTTGTTCGCTAGTCTAAGTTATATTTATAACTTAGAGGATACTGTTACAGTTGGCGACACAAAAGCTGATGTTGAACTTGGAGACACTATTTCTCTTTCAGGAGGAATGGGGTTTGCGGTGAATCCTGATCTTTCATTCTCTTTAGGACTTAGCCATAAAACTATTTTAAAAAGCAAAGTAAATGGCAGATCGGCAGATGATGCTAAGTTGCTTCAATTAGATGCATTAACTTTTGGTATAAACTATGCCTTTAGTGAACGCTCATCTATCAATGTTAGTGCTCAAGCTGGTCTTACAGAAGATACTCCCGACTTTCAATTAACAGTACGAGTACCTTTTAATTTGTAAAATGGATATTAGGCCCTTGAGTCTTGGGCCTAATTTATCGTTAGCGCCTAGTGTTCGCATTATAAATTGATTGGATTATATTGGATAAAGTAGGTATATATTCTTAAAATGATGGTGGCCTATTGATATATCTACCTTTCTTTTGGTATGTAATCATAGATATCAGTCGTTTCTAATATCAAAGAAGCTTAACGTGACAATTTTTCAGATAAAAATGGAAATGCTCATTGAAGGTGGTTCAATAAGGCGTCTTCTAATTGTTGGTTTGCTTTGATTTCCCGTATTACCCCATTTACTTGAGCATCAATGTCTACGAGCGTGCTAAGTCCAATAATACTGTTATCTTTCGTGTTTTGAATAATATTGATAATACTTGAATTTATAAAGTCTGAACTTATTATATTAGGATTTTGAGACGAAGGCATTTTGGGTGAATCTATAGAATCATCTCCAATAATATTTCCTTCACCAAATTGTATGATGTTAACAATACCCTGGTTGAAAATATCTCCACTTTGATTTTCACTATTTGCGCTAATGTTTTTTAAATTACCATTTTCAATTACTAAGTTGGCAATGTTTGTGTTCAAAATATCATCGCCATTTATAGTCGTAGTAATGCTTAATCCAATATTAATAATATACTCGTCCGTAATTTGGAAGCCACCTCGATATTCTTCTAAAGATAAATTTGAAAGAGGAGTAAGTTCTTGCAGGCCAACATCTTTAGCATTCACATTAAAATGAGGTATTAGCATACAAAGCACTAACAAAAATTTATTGTAGTTCATAATGTAGGCCTTTCAGGTTGTTAAGTTCTTAAAGTTATTTAAAACAATGTTATATTAATTTTCACCGGAAACTGGGAGAGTAATGCTAAATACCCCTAAGGAATCTCTAGACACTCCTGTTTTTAATGGTGATCTTTGATATACGGTGAAATTATCATTGGTTATAAAGCTAGACCGTCCCATTTCCGCTTCGTTACGGACCAGTAACACAATTCCTTGGTAATATTTTTCAAACTCATCCAGTTTCATTATCATGGTTCCTCTAGA
>NZ_JADDYG010000520.1:0-448 GCF_015163535.1 Vibrio sp. OPT46
GAAACACGAATACATTGATGGCCATCCGGCAGGATTGGAAATGCTCAAGTTCGTCGAGTCTAGTGTTACAGATAAGCACGTTTTTAAGTCGTTTATGCAAGGGTGTAACTTGCTGTATTGCGATGACAAGCTAAAGAACTTGTGTAATGAACATGACTTGCGTGGTGTTGAATTCGATTTAGATCTACTGGATGTATTTGACTATTAATCAGCTGTTTTAGATGTAACTAAACTTATCAGCGCATCAAATCGCTTTGTGCTTAGTTTGAACGCTGATAAGTACCCTTAGTAACTTCACATTGTTCTGAGGTAAAGTTAGTTGTAGTGACTCATACTCGATCTTACACATTCGCGGGTTAGCCACGACTAGATCATACAGTCGGTTTGCTGGTGTCAAAACTCACAATTGGACATTTAGTGTTACGAACCAATCGTGGGGAAAGTTTAG
>NZ_JADDYG010000520.1:504-2205 GCF_015163535.1 Vibrio sp. OPT46
TTTCCCAAAGTCGAGAGCATTTGCAATGGAACTCTCATTTACGTGGTCTAAACTAGTACTTTGAGCAGAATACTCAAAGGGACTTGAATATGAAAAACTACTTGTTAACAGCAGGGTTATTATTTGTTTCAACAGTATCATCAGCTTCTGACTTCAAAATAACGGGCAATAGCATAGAAAATTTCGCTGTGGGAGATATAGCTCTCGGTAAAATGCTTCCTCCAAAGTACTTGACTTCAAGTGAGCGTGCAAAGCCTGCATTTGCTGCAACTAACCGAAATCACTGCTTCAATAAGGTAAAGGAACGAGTACCCGCGGATCACAGAAACGATGTTATGGCAATATCTAATGGTTTGACCGCGAAAATAACAGGTTCAAGCTTTAACAACATGGACATGGATATTCCTTATCAAAGCCCTCCCTATTACGTGACTTACATTAATCCAGGAAATGAAGGTCAACTGTATGTTTATTACGTTTTAGAAACACTAAAAGTTATCGGAGTAAAAGCAAAACTCAAGTATCTAGCTTCTTCAGACAAAGTGGTTCCATTAATAAAAGACAGATTTGGAGAGCCGACTTTAGTTGTGAAAGCTCAAAAAGCTCCATTAGTATTCTTTTTGTACCAATATGCTAATGACTTAGACCTTAAGAAGCTTGAGAAAAGCAGGGTTTCTTACGTATGGATGTTTCCTGAAAATCCAGAAGGTGAAGCTATTGATAAAACATTTTGGATTAGTGTTTACTCTTCAAATGATGGTAGCACTTCAGTGACTTACTCTCTATATAAAGGAGTTACTGATGTTAGGAAGGTTTACCACTCGAATATGGAACTGTGTTTAAAAGCAATTGAGCCACTACTTCAAGGTGATGAACTTCAGTTGTAAAAACATTCGTTTTTTTGTGAATACAGCAATGACAAGAAATAATTCAGGTACACCTTGAAATAAACTCGCGCTAATGGGAGAGCAACTAGCAAAGAGTTCCATCAACTTCTCATTACTTTGCTGTATAGAATAGCGTCTATAGTTTGACCCTGTATTTGATTTTGTTCAATAAGGATAGATTAAAAATGAAACAAGTAATTGGACTTTTGGTTCTCTTTTCAAGTGCAGCGTTTGCTCAGTTTGACGAGGAAAGTTTTGACGCAGACATGAAAGCAACTGATTCACACATAATCAGAGGAAGTCTGGCGGATCACTCCTTTATAAAGGGGAATGCCGTAAAGGCTAAATATATTACCCAAACCTCTATTATCCCTGTCCCCAACAGCAATAAACAACACCGCCAAGTGGCACCAGCCGTAGAAAATTTAGTTAAGTCTGTAAAGCTTCACGCGTCGAAGTACTGTGAAGGCGCTGACAATTTCGTTTTGGAGTACGCAGATACAAGCGTGAGAACGGTAAGTTTCACCAATGCCTTAAACATATCTTTCCAAGCGAATATTGTTTGCCTTAATTTTTAAAAAGAAGATTACCGATTGGTATTTTGAGGCCTCTATTGATTCATTTCTTGGGTGTTTTGCCAACTATTCGAAACACACAATGGGACAGAACCGATTTAGGGCAACCTGTCAAACCTAGTCACATAGAGATAAAGAAACTGACAGATTGCATTCAGTCTAATTCAAGTTAGTTGATAAGTGGGGCAAGTTTGGGGCAATAATGGGGCGAGTTAAGCATACATTTTTAAATGTTTAGG
>NZ_JADDYG010000521.1:0-278 GCF_015163535.1 Vibrio sp. OPT46
TCTTCCCTTGTATCGCCACGTTTATTCAGAGCAAGAGCGTGATGCTTTTAAACACAAATGGATGCAAACACCAGGGACAAAATCATCATGAAGAAAGTACTCCATGTTACAGAAGCGTTTGGAGGTGGCGTTCAAACCGCCCTCTATAGTTATGTTCACTCATCCAGAGACGAGCCTTACCAGCATTTCTTGCTAGCCAGAGCCCGAGAAAACGACTTGACCAATGAGAACAACCACCACATTTTCGTACAGACAAAGTGGGTAGAAGGCGGCTTGCT
>NZ_JADDYG010000522.1:0-276 GCF_015163535.1 Vibrio sp. OPT46
GGATACTTCATCCCTTTTACTATGCAAAACAACCATCAGAATGGCATCGAACATCAACAGAAGATCAATCAATACACAACCAATAGTCTTCGCAAAGCGCTTCGTATTTGCCTGCGTAATAAAAAGATCTATTCAGAAGCAATGTGGGTTGTGTTGATCACTGCGATCATTTTCTTTGCTATCTGTTACTACGCGATAAACAGCATCGTTAAACATAATTATCTGGATAACGCCTTCGAAATTGCAGAGAGCCTTTCCCGCAGGAGTTGCTTTGCT
>NZ_JADDYG010000523.1:0-371 GCF_015163535.1 Vibrio sp. OPT46
CACGAGGCAGTGATTGAAGAGGGCCAATACTTAGGAAGTAACATTAGTATTGGTTTGTATCCTTGCATAGATCCAAGTCACTCAGCAGAGGAAATATTGCGTAAAGCAGCACGAACTTGTCAGTACGCAAGCGAGCAGAATAAAGACCGTGTTGCGGTTTACAGTGAGAAAACTCAGCATGCCGTAGACCGTTATTTCTTTATTGAACAAGGTCTAAAAAGTGCACTAGAAAAACAGACATTAAGCGTTAAGTTTCAGCCAATTATTGACGCAAAAAGCTCAAAAGTAGTGAGCTTCGAATCTCTGGTTCGCTGGCGTAGCAAAGAGTTTGGCGAAATTTATCCAGACGAATTCATCCCCGTCGCAGAGAA
>NZ_JADDYG010000524.1:0-503 GCF_015163535.1 Vibrio sp. OPT46
GCTTTCACTTTGCGTAGTAGGTCTTCTGCGTCACGACCGATACCTTCAGCAGTGATTTCCATTGCTTGGATAGTACCTTCTGGGTCGATTAGGAACGTTGCACGGTCTGCAAGACCTTGGCCTTCACGCATCACACCGAAGTTGTTTGTGATGTTGCCTGTTTGGTCGCCAAGCATGTAGTACTGAATCTTACCGATTGTGTCTGAGCTGTCGTGCCACGCTTTGTGAGTGAAGTGTGTGTCAGTTGATACTGAGTAAACTTCTACGCCACGTTTTTGTAGCTCTTCGTAGTGGTCTGCTAGGTCACCCAGTTCTGTTGGACATACAAACGTAAAGTCTGCTGGGTAGAAGAAGAATACTGCCCATTTACCTAGAACGTCTTGTTCTGTTACTTCAACGAATTCGCCGTTTTTGTACGCTGTAGCTGCAAATGGTTTGATTTGAGTATTAATCATAATTTACTTTCCTTTGAATGTTTTAAGCTGAGCTGTTGTTGCTTTCGG
>NZ_JADDYG010000525.1:0-1010 GCF_015163535.1 Vibrio sp. OPT46
AGATCTTTATCGAATTCCAGCGTTACCGTCACGCTTTGGCCGATGGCTTGGTGCTCAGGCGTAAACGTCACGTTAGTCAGCGTTGGCAGAGACTGCGCGAGAGTAAAGCTCTGACTTTCACTTACTTCAATGCCCGCTGAGTTCGTCCCTGTCACCATCACGGTATAAGTGCCGTTGGTTTGGTGACTCATGTCCATTGCGTCACTGGTCCAAGTGCCACCGGCTTGTACCGTTGCGCTGCTGCTTTTCAATACCGTCGCGCCGCCTTGGGCTTTCACTTCAAGACGCAGGGACTGACCATCAAAACGTGTCGACGTACCTTCAAATTGTAGCGTGGCGGCATGCGCTTCATCCACATTACCCACTGGCGTAATAGCTAAGGTTGGTGTGATCGGCATGGAGTAAGCCGTGTTCTGGCTACCGGTGTTTCCTGATAAGTCTTGGTAGTCACGAACTAGTAACGCCACATTCAGCTCTGACGAGTCTGGTACCACTACATCACCAGTCCAAACACTTGGGTCCGCGGTTGCCACTAACGAGGTGATCGTCGTACCACCTAACTCTGCTGCGGCGGATTGCAGATCTTTATCGAATTCCAGCGTCACCGTCACGCTTTGGCCGATGGCTTGGTGCTCAGGCGTAAACATCGCGTTAGTCAGCGTTGGCAGAGACTGCGCCAGTGTAAAGCTCTGGCTTTCACTCACTTCAATGCCCGCAGAGTTCGTCCCCGTCACCATCACAGTATAAGTACCATTGGTTTGGTGACTCATGTCCATTGCGCCACTGATCCAAGTGCCACCGGCTTGTACCGTTGCACTGCTGCTTTTTAGTACCGTCGCGCTGCCTTGGGCTTTCACTTCAAGACGCAGGGACTGACCGTCAAAACGTGTCGACGTGCCTTCGAATTGTAGTGTGGCGGCATGCGTTTCATCCACATTGCCCACTGGCGTAATAGCTAAGGTCGGCGTGATCGGCATGGAGTAAGCCGTGTTCTGGCTACCGGTATTCCC
>NZ_JADDYG010000526.1:0-274 GCF_015163535.1 Vibrio sp. OPT46
CGTGATAAAGAGATTATTGGCATTTGTAACCGACTATTGTTTGATTAGCTTGTTATTCGGTATTTTAGAGTTTTACGTCTTTGATCTAAATGCGTTGACTATCCAAAGCATAGGTTATTTCTATGTGTTCTTTTTCTTTACGATGATGGGCCAATACATACTTTTGAAGAGGACGTTAGGGGAAAAAATATTCAAACTTCAGGTGCAAGGAAAAGAAGGTGAGAACGTTGAGGTTTCTACTTATGTGTATCGTTTGTTCGGTACTCTAATTTGC
>NZ_JADDYG010000527.1:0-740 GCF_015163535.1 Vibrio sp. OPT46
GAAACGATGATCATGATGTTTTTACAGGTTATCCACAGATGCAGTATTTAATAATGATCTTCACGATGATTATATTGTGCATTGGTGATGTTATTTATACTCGGATCGATGATCAAGAGCCAATATATCTATCGTTCTGGCGTCCATATTGATGAGATATCACTCATCTGATTAAAATACATTCAAGTCGCTCATATTTAGAAGTAAATCCTAGTCTCTGCTTATTTACAGGAAGCATGATCATGAGAGCGTGATTTATCATAGCAACTTGAGCAAGTTCATTGTTCCGGCTTCTATAACGTCAATTTCTGCTCAATCCCCCATTCTGTCTGCACTCAACCGTAAATCAGAGAAGAAAACTCATGCTTCCGAGAGATTCTAAGGCTTGATCATATTTCCGATTAATGGATCTTATTTTATTTGCGTGTTTACACCGTACTCTGCTCAATTTTGCCATGATCATGCTTTCGGATTTGTTTATTAACACGGAAGCATGATCATAAGTATACCTTGATCATACTTCCATAGATGTTTCGCTGGAACTGCCCTATTTTGTTCGGAGACATGATCAAGGTGTTCAGGTCTTTATTGTTCCGATATTACTTACTATTTTTCGTTTAAATTAGGTTGGTCTAACATAATCCGTAATTTAGCTTAAGATTATAATCGTTCCGGTAGAAAATTGATTTACATTGTAAATGAGTGACGCTGTAACACTTTTTATTTTTAAGTTTAGGTGT
>NZ_JADDYG010000528.1:0-395 GCF_015163535.1 Vibrio sp. OPT46
CTCTGTGCAAAAACAGGCTCAGAAAAGGTAAATTCCGTTTGTTTCCAATGCTGCTGACAAAGCGACTGAATTATCGGGAAATAGGGCTTTAGCTTATTTATTTGTTGCTGAGAAAAGTATTTTCCATCAGTCATATATCCGAAGTACAGCATGACCCAACGGCCAGATTCAACTTCGACTAGCATGCTAAGCTCGTCTTTCCACCCTGTTTGATGATAGAACTGCTCGCAGTATGAGGTGAAGTCAACGCCTTTACGCGCCACGTCTTTGAGCGTAAATACGCCTTGTTGCTTTGTCTCGTTTAGTTTGAGAAAAAAAGGGTCATTTTGAAATGAGTCAGTAAGGTAGCGTTGAAAAAGTAACTCTCGCTCGTTCTCAATTGAGTCGTAGAGATA
>NZ_JADDYG010000529.1:0-17559 GCF_015163535.1 Vibrio sp. OPT46
TATTCATCAACCACTTGTTGGTAGTACTTTTTCGCTTGAGCTGCATTGTTATTACGCTCAGCGATTTCGCCTAACTTAAGCAACGCATCGGCTCGCTTGTTGGAGTCTTTATAAGACACAACAGCGGCAAAACTTTTCACTGCATCCTCATCCTGCTTTTTAGCGAAGTACAACTGACCTAACCAGTAGTGAGAATTCGCTGAATATGTAGAATCAGGATAATCTTTCTGGAACTGCTGGAACGCTGCAATTGCACCAGTGTAATCACGCTTTTTGAGAATGAGGTCAACTGCATTCTGATATGCCGTTTGCTCATCAACATTTGGAGTGTACTGACCACCTGTTTTCACAGGTTGTGCTTCTTGTGCAGGTGCGGATTTTATCTCTCCACGAATACGATCCAGCTCGACAAACAACTCACGTTGACGTTGCAACATTTGTTTCATTTCGTAGCTATTTCGCTCTAATTGACCACGCAATTCACTGATCTCTTGTGACATTTGGTCAATTTGCTGTTGCATTTGGAGCTGAACGCGATTGCGATTTTGTAGCAAACGTTCTAGACGCTCTACTTCCGTTTCAGATGAACGGCTCTTAGAGACGGATGATGTGCTGTTGAGATCGGATACTGGAGCTGGTGCAGCGAACGCAAAGTTCGCTGCACTTGCCAGTAACGTAAGCGCAACAGCGCGCTTAGTGTTACTGAACATGAGGATTACCTCGAATTAGTATACTAGAACCGCGCGACGGTTCTTAGCGTAAACTTCATCTGATTGACCTAGAAGAAGTGGCTTCTCTTCACCGTAGCTAACGATTGAGATTTGGTCAGCTTGAACACCTAGTGCTTGTAGGTAGTTCGCTACTGCTTGTGCACGACGCTCACCTAGAGCAATGTTGTACTCAGGTGTACCGCGCTCATCAGCGTGACCTTCGATAGTTACGTTAAGTGCTGGGTTCTTGCTTAGGTAAGAAGCGTGAGCCGCTAGCATCTCTTCGTAATCTGCTGCAATTGTTGAGTTGTCAAAAGCAAAGTAGATTGTTTGAGTTTCACGTAGCGCTTGCTCTTTTAGCTCTTGCTCTGTCAACTGACCGCTTTGATCAATTGGCGTAGCTACTGTTGTTTCCACTGCGCCATTGTTGTTTGTTGCTGCACCAGTGTTAGAAGCAGCGTCGTCGCTTGAACTACACGCTGTAACAGCCATTACAGGAAGCGCGATTAGTAGCCCTTTTAGAACCTTGTTCAGTTGCATCTTATTTTCCTTTATTAATCAAACTTATTACTACAAAAACGGTGACCATGCAGGCGCTCGAACACGCCCATTTGTTGCCGGTAATCTAGCTTTGAATCGACCATCAATTGACACCATCGATAGTACGTTTTTCTTGTTGTAAATCGAGCTATACACAACCATGCCACCGTTTGGGGCAATACTAGGAGACTCATCAAGCAAGGTCTTAGTTAAGACTTGAAGAGCACCAGTTTCCAAATCTTGTTTCGCCAAATTAAATCCTGCGTTGCTGCGGTTCACCATAACTAGGAATCGCCCATCAGGAGTAATCTGACCACCCAAATTTTGGCTGCCTTGCCAAGTCAAACGGTCAATAGAACCGCTGCCCAAATTTACTTGATAAATCTGTGGTTTACCACCCCTATCCGATGTGAAAATCAACGATTTTCCATCCGGATGCCAGAACGGTTCCGTATTATTTGATCTGCCACGCGTAATTTGCGTCAGCTTACGAGTGTTAAGGTCAAACGTATAAACATGAAGCGAGCCTGTTTTAGAAAGAACAATCGCTAACTTATTGCCATCTGGCGAAAATCTTGGCGCACCATTGTGACGTGGGTATGAAGTAATTTTCTCACGTTCACCGGTGTAGATGTTCATGATGAAGATTTCTGCTTGGCCATTTTGGAAGCTAACATACGCAAGCTTTTTACCATCTGGTGACCACGCTGGTGACATTAATGGCTGCTTAGAACGTAAAACCAGACGCTCATTGTAGCCATCGTAATCAGCGACTCGAAGTTGGTAAGGGAAACGGTCTTTATCGTTCACTACCACATATGCGATACGAGTCATGAAAGCGCCACGGTCGCCAGTTAACTGTTCATACACCAAATCAGAGATACGGTGAGCGTACTCACGCATACGAGGCCCTTGAACAGTGGCTACTTTATTGAACAGCACATGATCTTTTGACAGAACCAATTCACCGTCACTACCAAGCGCCTTACTCTTCCCACCTGTTAACTGACCACGCACAATATCAACAAGTTGATAGTTGATAACGTAGTCACCTTGGTCGTTTTGCTTGATTGAACCAGTCAATAGCGCATCCACACCTAAATTGGTCCAAGCATCAAAATTAACTTCTGATTCACTGAACGGTGTTTGTGGCATTTTGCTCGTTGGAACTGGGCTGAATTTACCACTACGTTGTAAATCCGAGGCGATAACAGCAGAAACATCCGTTGGAAGCGCTTGTGTGCCCTCCCACTTAAACGGAACAACAGCAATTGGTCGTGCTGAATCAATACCATCGGTAATGACCAACTCTAATGCGGCATTCGCCACATTTGTCATACTGCTAAACAGTACAAACATTCCTAGTAAAAGGCGTCTAATCACGTCTTATTCCTTTTAGTCCAAAGCAACAGTTATGTTGATGTCTTTTAGTCTTTCATTGACCGCTGATTCTGAAGATTTAGGGAACGTCCCTACCTGAGCTATTGCTCGCTTCGCCGCAGCACACACTCGAGTATCGCCACTCAAAACGGTAACACCAGAGACCATCATATCAGTTCCTGTCGGAATCAATTTGATGTTTACCCTACACTCCTTTCCCAGCAAGTAGTCATCCTTAATCAGCTTTTGCTGAATATTTTGAGTATAGATGGATGACATACGAGAAAGTTCGTCGTCAATAAATTGATTGCGCGCAGCACTGTTTTTACTGACCTCATCCTCGAGACCCGCAAAAATATCATCTAACGCGGCTTCTTGAGCTTTACGCTCACGCTCGGCACGCTCAGCTGCTTCTCTCGCTTTACGCTCTCGCTCCGCTGCCTCTTTTGCCGCTTTCTCTTTTGCAATGCGCTCTTGTTCAGCTTTTTCAGCAGCTTCACGCTCACGACGTGCTTTTTCTTCCGCTTCTTTTGCTGCTTTTTCACGAGCCAAACGTTCTTGCTCAGCTTTTGCTATAGCCGCTTCTTTTGCTAAACGCTCCTGCTCAGCTTTACGCACGGCTTCTTCTTTTTCCTTGCGCTCTTTTTCTAGCTTAGCAGCTCGCTCTTTTTCTTTGCGAACACGTTCTTCTTCCTGCTTGCGCTCTTGCTCTTTTTTCTTACGTGCAGCTTCTGCTTCTCGCGCCGCTTGAGCATCTTTCGCTTGCTGCTCTTTCAACTTGCGAATTTGCTCTTCTTCAGCTTTGCGGTTTTTTTCTAGCTGCTCTGCTTCGCGTCTCAGTTTATCAAGACGCTCTTGTTCTTTTTTCGCTGCCTTTTCGCGTTGCTGGCGAATTTCTTCCGCTTGTTGCTGCACAAGTTTTGGATCGATGACAACAGCTTGAACCATTTGCCCTGTAGGCTCTGGTTTAGACATGTTGAAGTCCGTCCCCCAAAGCAGGGCTGCAACTAGAATTGCATGCAAACCAACCGATATTGCTATCGGTTTGGCGTATTGGTTGGGTTTCTTCTTGTGATCTTTCATAGATAATTGATGTCTATTCCCTGATATCGGTCATTAGACCTACCTTAGGGATACCAGCTCGACTTAGTTCATCTAGCAATAGAACAACATCGGCATATGGTGTTGCCGCGTCGCCACCTACCGCAACTGGTGAATCCGGCTTAACCTCTCGCTCCGCTTTCACTCGCACAATAACATCTTGCAACGACAAACCTCGCTGAACTTCTTCATCATTTACGCTTAGGCCTAAATTACCCTCGCTATCAATTTCGATGATAATAAAGCTACTGTCAGTCTCGCCAGCAAGGTCTTGCATAGATTCTGCGGTCGATGTTTTCGGAAGATCAACGTCGACGCCTTGAGTCACAAATGGAGCGGTCGCCATAAAAATGATCAACAGTACGAGCATTACGTCGATATACGGAACAACGTTGATCTCCGCTGTCATTTTTCGCTTTTTAGGTTGATAACCCGCCATGCTTTATTCCTTATCCGCGCTGTCTCGGCCAGCCATCGCTTGACGATGAAGGATGCTGTGGAATTCTTCAGAAAATGTTGCGTAAGTGTGCTCTAGTTTACTCACTTTATTGCTTAGACGGTTGTACGCCATTACTGCCGGAATAGCCGCAAATAGCCCCATCGCTGTCGCGATAAGTGCCTCGGCGATACCCGGTGCAACCATAGACAACGTAGCTTGCTTTACTTCACCCAGCGCAATAAAGGCGTGCATGATGCCCCAAACGGTACCAAATAGGCCGATATAAGGGCTTATAGAACCGACTGTTGCCAAAAACGGTAAGCTTGTTTCTAGCTCATCTACTTCACGAGAAACAGCAACGCGCATTGCGCGGCCAGTGCCTTCCATGATGTAAGCTGGTGAATTTGCGTTGCTCTTACGTAGGCGAGCAAACTCTGTAAAACCTGCGTAGAAGATTTCTTCTGTGCCTTCAATTTCGTCTTTACGCGCTTTTACTTTTTGGTAAAGCAGAGAAAGATCAGTACCCGACCAAAATTTGTCTTCAAACTGCTCTGCATTTTTTGATGCTTGAGAAAGCACTTTGCTGCGCTTGATGATCATTGCCCATGACACAATTGACATGCCAAGCAACGTCAGCATCACAAGCTTTACCAACAGACTGGCCTGAAGAAAGAGATCTAAAATGGAAATATCAGCAGTCACTATTTGTTAGCTCCGAATTTATAAAGGTTGGAATAGCTATTGGTTTCATTTTCTTATTATCGATACATGCTACCTTAACCGAGGCCTTGCACAATATCTTGCCTTGATCATTGACCAACTCTTGACAGAATTGCAGAGAAGCACGTTTTATTTCTGACACTCGGGTTACGACTGTCAGATGCTCGTCCAGCCTAGCCCCTTGGTTAAAATCGATATCCATGTGTCGGACAACAAAGCCGATATTTTGTTCCAGTAACACATGTTGAGAAATGCCTTTAGCACGTAACATCTCTGTCCGTGCGCGCTCAAAGAATTTTAGATAATTAGAATGATATACAACACCGCCCGCATCAGTGTCTTCATAGTACACGGTGATCGGCCAGTGAAAGAGATTTGATGTGCCTTGCAAGGGAGTACCAATATATTCAATTCTTTAAAGTAATTACTATAACTGAAGCGACAGCAATTGGTACCGAGCTAAGGAAATATTTTTGAAATTTGTAGAAAAAATAAAAGCTAGGCGAGATACCTAGCTTTTATTCGATGATTTAGTAACCGACTTTATTACAGCATATTTCAGCCTAAATGAAATAAAGTGCCGTTAGATAAATTAAGATAGCTAACGAGAAATAAGGACTAAACAAAACTTGCCAGTACCAGTTTCTTGGCTTGAAGCCCACCCCATACACCATGCTTGAACATACAGACCAAATCAGTGCTGGTGCGATGATTGAGTTAAAACCACCAATTGCTTGATGGTAAGCTTCAGGGTCCCACATCACCAATCCTATGTGCATAAAGCCAAGGATGAGAGATAAGACTCGTAGCAGAGTCTTATCCATTGGTGCGTGAAGTTTCGCTACCTTATCAGCGAGGTTACTCACTGTCTTTATCCATCATTTCTGAGTGCTCTAGCCAAAGAGCGTTGATGATACCGAATGCACAAGCAAGTAGTACACCTAGAATCCATGCGAAATACCACATAGTAAATGCTCCTTAGTAAAGTGAGTTTTTGTTGTCTTCAATGTACTGGTCATCAAGGCGACCAAACATCTTGTAGTAAGTCCAAGATGTGTAACCAAGGATGATTGGCACCATAACAAACGCAACGCCTGTCATTAGGTTCAGAGTCAGCTCAGATGACGTTGCATCCCACATTGTTAAGCTGTGGCTTGGCATTAAGTCTGAAGGCATGATGAATGGGAACATCGCAAAACCTGCAGTAAAGATAACACCAGCAACACCCAAGCTTGAAGTAATGAACGAAATCGCACATTTTTCAAGACGAGATGCCAATACAGCGAGAAGCGGCATTGCAACACCTAATACAGGAGCAGCCCATAGTAGTGGGTAGTTTTCAAAGTTCTTCATCCACGCACCAGCTTCACGGATAACCTCTTTGTTTAGAGGGTTAGAAGCAGCGTTAGTGTCGATACCGCCAACAATGACGTAGCCATCGATATTTTGGATCCAGAAACCAGCCGCTACAAACGCAGCAACCGTCAGTAAACCAGCCAACTGAGCAACGTTGCGCGCACGCACATGCACTTCGCCTGTTGTTTTCATTTGTAGCCAAGTAGAACCTTGCATCAAAATCATGAACAAGCTTACTAGACCACACAACAGTGCAAATGGGTTTAGTAGACCAAAGAATGAGCCATGGTATGTTGGCATCAAGAACTCACTCAATTGGAACGGTACACCTTGTAGAAGGTTACCAAACGCCACACCAAAGATGATTGGCGGAACAAAACCACTGATTGAGATACAGATATCCCAGGTATTGCGCCATTTTGGATCTTCGATTTTAGAGCGGTAGTCTAGGCCCAGAGGACGAAGCCATAGCGCTGCTAGTGTCAAAATCATCGCTAAGTAAAAGCCTGAAAATGACGTTGCGTAAACCAAAGGCCAAGCTGCGAACAGTGCACCACCAGCAGTGATAAGCCAAACTTGGTTACCATCCCAGTGAGGAGCAATTGAGTTAATCATGACACGGCGTTGCGTGTCGTTTTTACCGATAATAGGTACAAGCGCGCCTACACCCATATCGAAGCCGTCTGTTACTGCAAAACCAACTAGTAGAACACCGATTAGTACCCACCAGATGAGTCGCAAGATTTCGTAATCAAACATCTTGTTATCTCCTTACCTTACGCTTCTACTTGGCGACTAACTTTGTCTTCAACAGAGTCAGCATTTTGCTCGAAGTGGTAGCGACCCGTTTTCAGGCTACTTGGGCCTTTACGAGCGAATTTCAACATTAGGTAAACTTCTGCAATCAGGAATACCGTGTATAGCGCCAGAATTGCGAAGAGTGAAGTCCAGATTTCACCTGCAGTTAGCGCAGAAGCTGCAACATGCACTGGTAGAATTTCACCTACAGCCCAAGGCTGACGGCCGTACTCAGCGACGAACCAACCCGCTTCAATTGCAATCCAAGGTAGTGGAATGCTAAATAGTGCAGCTTTTAGAATCCATTGTTTCTGTTCAATCTTCTGACGACACGTTTGGATAAACGCCGCACCAAAGACAAACAACATGATGAAGCCACAAGCAACCATGATACGGAATGACCAGAATAGCGGCCATACTGTTGGGATTGAGTCGTCCGCAGCAGCTTGGATTTGCTCTTCTGTTGCATCAACAACATTGTCTGTGTAGCGCTTTAGAAGTAGACCGTAACCTAGGTCACCTTTCACTTCATCAAACGCAGTCATGTTTTCTTCTGACTTGTCGCCCGCACGAAGCTTCTCTAGAAGTTCATAAGCGTACATGCCGTCACGAATACGATCGACGTGTTCATCACGTAAATCACGAAGACCTGTTACTTGCTCATCAAAAGAGCGTGTCGCGATAATACCCATTACGTAAGGGATCTTAATTGCGTAATCGGTATGCATCGTTTCCTGGTTAGGAACACCAAATAACGTAAATGCGGCAGGTGCAGGTTCAGTGTGCCACTCTGCTTCAATTGCAGCGAGTTTCACTTTTTGAACTTCACCAAGCTCGTAGCCAGATTCGTCACCAAGAACGATGGTAGATAAGATAGCTGCAATACCGAAAGAAGCAGCAATAGCAAACGAACGACGAGCAAACGCAATGTCACGACCTTTTAATAGGTAGTATGAACTGATGCCTAGAATAAACATTGCGCCACAAGTGTAACCAGAAGCAACCGTATGCACGAACTTAACCTGAGCAACTGGGTTTAGTACAACCTCAGAGAAGCTCACCATTTCCATTCGCATGGTTTCGAAGTTGAAATCTGCGCCTACTGGGTTTTGCATCCAGCCGTTTGCGATAAGAATCCAAAGAGCAGAGAAGTTAGAGCCTAGTGCCACAAGCCAGGTAACCGCTAAGTGTTGGCGTTTAGATAGACGATCCCACCCGAAGAAGAATAGACCAACAAAAGTTGACTCCAGGAAGAATGCGACAAGTGCTTCGATCGCTAGCGGTGCACCGAAGATATCACCTACATAGTGGGAGTAGTAAGACCAGTTCGTACCAAACTGGAACTCCATGGTAAGGCCTGTCGCCACACCAAGTGCAAAGTTAATACCGAATAGCTTACCCCAGAACTTGGTCATGTCCTTATAGATTTGCTTGTTCGTCATTACGTACATCGATTCCATAATGGCCAGAAGGAAGGCCATACCAAGGGTCAATGGTACGAATAGGAAGTGATACATCGCTGTCAGTGCAAACTGCAACCGCGATAGATCAACTACGTCAATCATGGTAACTCCTATGTGTCGGCTGAATGACACTCTCTACATATTGCAATCCATATTCAGGTGTTATTTACACTTGAAAAATGTTGAATTATCACAACTCATTGTTGCAAAAATGTGCTTCATTGGTTAGTTAATTGTTAAGCATCAGCTAATATAGCTGGGGCTAATATTACTTGTAAAAACAGATTGTTTCAAAAGGTTTATAGCCGTAACGCGCTTTGATATACATCAATGTTTATGCGCGGAATTTGCACAAAAATCCATCACATTGATCTAGATCAACCAGTATTGGATACGGATGTTAAGAGAGAGTAATCAGGAGAGAAATTAACCAGTTGCAAGCAAACATCGAGTTAACAATCAATGCTTTTTACTTACTAAACCAGTATGAGAAAAAATTCAAAAAATGTGAGTTTGGTCAACTTTAATGAAGCGCTGGGCAACAAAGGCCCAGCGAGGGAATCTTATTTTTCAATTCCGAAATGCAAATACGCACGATCTGTCGCGATTCTTCCACGCGGAGTGCGTTGTAAATAACCTTGCTGAATAAGATAAGGTTCAAGAACGTCTTCAATAGTGTCCTTTTCTTCACCTATCGCCGCTGCCATGTTGTCGAGCCCGACCGGACCACCACCAAATTTTTCCATAATCGCGAGTAGTAGCTTACGGTCCATGTAATCGAAGCCTTCGGCGTCCACATCAAGCATATTCAACGCCTTATCGGCAACATCGGCACAAATGTGACCATTGCCTTTTACTTCCGCATAATCACGAACACGACGTAGCAAACGGTTAGCAATACGTGGTGTGCCACGCGCACGTCTTGCCACTTCCAATGCACCTTCAGGTTCCATTGATAAACCTAAACAATCCGCGCTTCGCTGCACGATATCTTGGAGGTCTTTTATCTTATAAAACTCAAGGCGCTGAGTAATACCAAAGCGGTCGCGCAATGGTGACGTTAAAGAGCCCGCTCGGGTCGTCGCACCAATTAACGTAAATGGTGGTAAATCGATCTTAATAGAACGAGCGGCCGGACCTTCACCGATCATAATATCCAGTTGATAATCTTCCATCGCCGGATACAGCACCTCTTCAACCATCGGGCTCAAGCGGTGAATCTCATCGATGAACAACACATCGTTTTCTTCGAGGTTGGTTAACAGCGCGGCCAAATCGCCTGCTTTCTCAAGTACAGGGCCTGAAGTAGTGCGAATGTTCACTTCCATTTCATTGGCAACGATGTTCGCAAGTGTGGTTTTACCCAAACCTGGGGGACCAAAAATCAAAAGGTGATCAAGTGCTTCGCTACGTAACTGAGCAGCTTTAATGAAGATCTCCATTTGGTCACGGACATGGTCCTGACCTTGGTAATCCGCTAATTTTTTTGGCCGAATAGCACGATCAATGACATCTTCATCACGAAAGGCAGGGTTTTCTGGCGCGATTAAACGATCGGCTTCAATCATCTTTTTACCTTGAAAAATGGTTACCTGAGAGAATAATGCCGCTCGTTTAACAGCAAGTGGCATATTTCTATATCTCGTCATCCTGTACAGCGACGAAGGAGCGTGATACAGGATCTTCTATCCGAGCGATTTATGGTCAAATTGTTTCATTAACCGCTCAGCGTGCTGCTATTAGATTCCCAGTCTCGCCAGGCTCGCTGGAATGACACAAAAAACATCGTTAAGCGATTGGCATTAACCTTAGAGAATGAGTTATCTTGAACAAATGTTCACTGTGCAACCAGCGTTACACCATTGATTTTAGAGCTTCACGGATCATTTGCTCACTGCTCATGTCCGGTTTAGCGATCTGAGATACCACTTTCGACGCTTGAGTCGGCTTGTAACCTAGAGCTAGAAGCGCACTGATTGCTTCTTCTTCCGCGTTGTTGGATGTCGCACTAGAATCCGCAGGAGCAGCATCCGTAAATGGTGTAAATAGATCGCCAGCGCCCCACCCTTTCAAGCGGTCTTTCATTTCAACAACCAATCTCTCTGCGGTTTTCTTGCCAACGCCTGGAAGCTTAACCAGCGTAGAAACGTCTTCATGTTCCACACAAGTAACAAATTGCGTTGCTGTCATACCAGAGAGAATACCAAGACCGAGTTTAGGACCAACGCCATTGGCTTTGATCACTTCACGGAAAAGTGCTCGTTCTTTTACCGTGTTGAAACCGTATAGCAATTGCGCATCTTCACGGACAACAAAGTGAGTATAAATAATGGCTTCTTCGCCAACATTTGGCAGTTCGTAAAAACAGCTCATTGGCATCTGGACTTCATAGCCAATGCCATTAACTTCAATTAATACTTCAGGTGGTTGCTTTTCAATCAGTATGCCACGAAGACGTCCAATCACTATAAATACTCTTTGGAAATGAATTTGCGACAGGATAATAAAGAACTGGATAGACATCCAGTTAATTTTAACGGTAGCGCCCTTTTCTGGCACTGGTTGCTTTGCCCGCTAACGCAACGAGAGTCTTGTTAGTATTGGCATGACAAATCGCCACACCTAAAGCATCGGCTGCATCCGCTTGAGGCTTGGCGGGCAATTTAAGCATCTGCTGAACCATATGCTGAACTTGCGCTTTGTCCGCGCCACCAGTGCCGACGACAGCTTGCTTAATAAGACGAGCCGCGTATTCAAATACCGGCAACTCCGCATTCACCGCAGCAACAATTGCACTGCCACGAGCTTGGCCAAGTTTTAGCGCTGAATCCGCGTTTTTGGCCATAAACACTTGCTCGATCGCGAAAACGTCCGGTTGAAACTGGGTAATGATTTCCGTGACGCCTGCATAAATCTGTTTAAGCCGACCCGGAAGTTCTTTTTCTGAAGTACGAATGCAGCCACTACCAAGGTATTGCAAGTGGCGTCCATTTTGACGAATGACCCCATAGCCGGTAATGCGCGAACCTGGGTCAATGCCCAAAATAATTGACATGAATGTTCCTAAAAATGAGGCCTAATTCGGCCTCAGTCTTTTTATTATTACTTGCTAACTTCGGAGCAAATACCGCTCCCGACACCTTGAGTTTAATCTAGCGTAGCAGCAACGTCGTCAGAGATATCACCATTGTGATAAACCTCTTGAACGTCGTCCAGATCTTCCAAAGCGTCAATCAAACGAAGTAGTTTTGGCGCAGTGTCCGCGTCCAAATCTGCTTTCGTAGATGGGATCAGAGACACCTCAGCGTTCTCTGCCTCAAACCCTGCGGCATCAAGAGCATCTTTTACGAGTCCAAAATCGCCTGGGGCCGTGTAGACATCAATCGAGCCATCTTCTGCCGTTTCAATGTCATCAGCACCACTTTCTAATGCTACTTCCATTACCGCATCCTCATCTAAACCTGGGCCATATGAAATCACGCCTTTCTTGTCGAAAAGATAGTTGACGCTACCATCCGTCCCCAGATTACCGCCTGACTTTGAGAATGCATGGCGTACGCCAGATACCGTACGATTTCGGTTATCCGTCATACATTCGACCATGACCGCCGTACCACCTGGACCATAACCTTCATAGATCACGGTTTCCATGTTGTCGTCGCCTTCACCACCAGCACCTCGGCTGACAGCGCGATTGACAGTGTCACGTGTCATGTTGTTAGACAGTGCTTTATCAATTGCGGCTCGCAAACGTGGGTTATTTTCTGGCTCACCGCCCCCCTCTTTTGCCGCAACAACGATTTCACGGATTAATTTAGTAAAGATTTTGCCGCGCTTCGCATCTTGCGCTGCTTTACGGTGACGAATATTCGCCCATTTACTATGACCAGCCATAATTCACCTTTTAATGTATTTTGACGCTTAATAACAAAACATGTTCTAAAAGCGTTGCTTGGGAAATTGCTTTGGAAGTTTCTTGGGTTTATTTAAACAAAAACTCCCGCAGTTGCGGGAGTTTTCTTCAAATGTTGTGCGCTTATTCTGCGTCTTTTTCTTTCGCTGCAGTTACTGCGATGGCTAGCTCTTCTAGCGCTGCTGGGTTCGCAATACTTGGTGCGTCTGTTAGTAGACACGCAGCTGCTGTTGTTTTAGGGAACGCGATAACATCACGGATGTTCTCTGTACCACATAGCAGCATTACTAGACGGTCTAGACCAAATGCAAGACCAGCATGTGGAGGCGTACCGAATTTCAGCGCATCAAGCAGGAAGCCGAACTTAAGCTGTTGCTCTTCAGGTGTGATACCTAGAATATCAAATACGGCTTCTTGCATATCTGCGTTGTGGATACGAACAGAGCCGCCGCCCACTTCGTAGCCATTTAGAACCATATCGTAAGCGTTAGAATTTGCCGCAGCAGGGTTTGCTTTTAGCTCTTCTGCAGTCACACCTAGAGGCGATGTGAATGGGTGGTGCATCGCGTGTAGGTTGCCTTCGTCATCTTCTTCGAACATTGGGAAGTCAACAACCCATAGTGGAGCCCATGCAGACTCATCCGTTAGCTCTAGGTCTTTACCTAGTTTCAAACGTAGCGCACCCATTGCTTCTGCAACGATGCCCGCTTTATCAGCGCCAAATAGGATAATGTCACCAGATTCCGCTTGAGTACGATCTAGAATGCCGTTGATCACGTCTTCATTTAGGAACTTAGCGACTGGAGATTGGATACCTTCCATGCCCGCTGCACGGTCGTTAACCTTCATCCAAGCTAGACCTTTCGCACCGTAGATGCCAACGAATTCACCGTAGCCATCAATTTGCTTACGAGTCAAAGATGCACCACCTGGAACGCGAATAACGGCAACGCGGCCTTTTTCGTCGTTTGCTGGACCTGAGAATACTTTGAACTCAACATCTTTCACTAGGTCAGCAACGTCTACTAGTTCCAGTGGGTTACGTAGGTCTGGCTTGTCCGAACCGAAACGACGAATCGCTTCGCTGAACGGCATTACTGGGAATTCACCTAGGTCAACATTTAGTAGCTCTTGCCACATTTCACGAACCATTTTCTCAGTCGTTGCACGAACTTGGTCAGCCGTCATGAATGACGTTTCGATATCGATCTGAGTGAATTCTGGTTGACGGTCAGCACGCAAGTCTTCATCACGGAAACACTTAACGATTTGGTAGTAACGGTCAAAACCAGACATCATTAGAAGTTGTTTGAATAGCTGTGGAGACTGAGGAAGCGCGTAGAAGCTGCCTTTGTGAACACGGCTAGGTACTAGGTAGTCACGAGCGCCTTCTGGAGTCGCTTTTGTTAGGACTGGTGTTTCGATGTCTAGGAAGCCGTTGTCATCTAGGAAACGACGAACAAAGCTAGACGCTTTAGCACGTAGCTTGATGCGGTCGCTCATTTCAGGACGACGTAGATCTAGGTAACGGTACTTCAGGCGCTGCTCTTCAGAGTTCTTTTGGTTGAAGTCTAGAGGCAGAACATCAGAACGGTTGATGATTTCAAGACCTTTCGCAAGGATCTCAACTTCACCTGTTGCCATGTCTTTGTTTGCTTGGCTCTCTGGGCGAACGCGCACTTCACCCGTTAGTTTGATACAGAATTCATTACGAAGTGTGTTCGCCACTTCATACGCATCCGCCATATCTGGATCAACAACTACCTGAACGATACCTTCGCGATCTCGCATATCAATAAAAATAAGACCGCCTAAATCACGACGACGGTTAACCCAGCCGCAAAGTTCTACAGTTTGTCCTGCAAGGGACTTGTTCAGGTGACCACAGTAATGGGTACGCATAATGAAATTCCCAATCTCTCAAATGTTGTTAACTACGCTCTGTCAGCCTCATTGCTAAGCAGAGTAAAGATTCAGTTATACGCTGAATGTCCACGAAAATCGACTACTCAACATACAATTACGTGTGTTTTATCATTCACTGGTGCTTTTTAGTACAACAAATGTTCAAAAGCGCACCAAAGCGAAAAAATTGGGGAGGATTATAGCGTGAAATTACCTATTTCAGCAAAACTCTCGTAAAGTATTCACACGAGTAGCAAGCAGTAAAGAATAATGGATAACTTACCTCTTCGACTTGGATTGACGATGTGGTCGCACAATCAATGGCAACAAAGTTTTTACGGCAGCGGGACAAAGCCCGCTGAACGTTTAGAAAGGTATGCGCAAGTGTTTCATACCGTGGAAGGCAACACAACATTTTATGCCACACCGACGCTCAATACAGTGCAAAACTGGAGAGCCGCAACCCACGATGATTTTCGCTTTACTTTCAAACTTCCTAAAGCCATCACTCATGAGCAAATGCTAAGAGGTTGCAGCGAACAACTGAGAGACTTCATGAAAGTCATGGAGCCTTTGCATGACCGTGTGGGCCAATGGACAATTCAATTACCAGCCGCATTTGGTCCTGAGCACCTTTATCGACTGAAAAAGTTCTGTGCGAGCTTTCCACCTAACTTCCCTCTCGGTGTTGAGGTTCGCCATATGGCATTTTTCTCCAAAGGCGAAGAAGAGCGAGCACTTAACCAATGGTTAGTAGAGAATAATATTGACCGCATTATTATGGATAGCCGCCCAGTCTTTGCCGCTAAGCCCGACAATGAGGCGATTATTGATGCGCAAATGAAAAAACCACGAGTACCTGTTCACGCCATTGCTACCGCTTCACACCCTTTGATTCGCTTTATTGGTCATCCAGAAGAACAGCAAAATTACGAGTTTTTTAAACCATGGCTCAACAAGTTGCCACAATGGATTGCCGAAGGTAAACAGCCATATATCATGATCCATACCGCAGACAATATAATTGCGCCAGAGTTGGCCGCAAACCTATATAAAGACATACAAAAGCGTATCATGCTCCCTGAGTTAGCACCTTTCCCTGCTGACGATGGCAACTCGCAGTTACAGATGTTCTAACGCAACACATGACAGAGGCGCGAAATTCCCATAAAATACGCGCCTTTTTTGGTGCCTGACATTTTCAGGCAGCTTGTATGCAGAGACTTAGTTATGAACCCTAAGAGCATTCCAGATACTATTTTTTCGGCTCCAATCGATAAAATTGGGGATTTCACGTTCGATGAACGCGTAGCGGAAGTATTTCCTGACATGATTCAACGATCGGTACCGGGTTACAGCAATATCATTTCTGCAATCGGTATGCTGGCAGAGCGTTTTGTAAAACCTCACTCAAACATCTATGACCTAGGCTGTTCTTTGGGTGCTGCAACATTGTCTATGCGTCGCCATATCAAACAAGAAGGTTGCCAAATCATCGCAGTGGACAACTCTCCGGCGATGGTTGAGCGTTGTAAACTTCACGTCAACGCTTACCGCAGTGACACTCCTGTGGATGTAGTAGAAGCAGACATTCGCAATATCGAAATTGAAAACGCGTCAGTGGTGGTGTTGAACTTCACTTTGCAATTCCTCTCTCCAGAAGATCGTTACTCCTTGCTCGAAAAAATTTACGCAGGCCTGCGTCCGGGCGGCATTTTGATTCTATCGGAGAAGTTCGTCTTCGAAGATGAAGTGTCGAACGAACTGTTAATTGACCTTCACCACGACTTTAAACGTGCGAATGGTTATAGCGAACTAGAAATCAGCCAAAAGCGCAGCGCGATAGAAAACGTAATGCGCCCAGATTCAAAGAAAGAACATAAAGAGCGTTTCGCTAAAATTGGCTTTTCTAGCTACGATGTTTGGTTCCAATGCTTTAACTTCGGCTCCATGTTCGCGATTAAATAGACCGTGCATACCAAGCCTGAACCATACCGATTTCGGCTTTTGTTAATAATTTATACCCATCAACTCAGCGATTGACTAACTATGTTTAACTTTGCAAATTTCTACCAATTGATTGCCCAAGACACTCGTCTTCAACCTTGGCTTAATGTGCTTCCGCAACAGCTAACGGATTGGCAAAATGCAGAGCACGGTGACTTTGGTCGCTGGTTGAAAGCACTGAACAAAATCCCAGCGGGTAGACCGGACAACATCGACATTGTTGATTCTGTCACGATTTCAAACAATGAGCCCATGCCTCAAGGGGAACTTAAAAAGCTAGAAAGCTTACTTCGTACATTCCATCCTTGGCGCAAAGGCCCATACCACGTACACGGCATCCATATTGATACTGAGTGGCGCAGTGATTGGAAATGGGACCGCGTGCTTCCGCATATTTCACCATTAAAGAATCGCAGCGTACTCGATGTAGGTTGTGGTAACGGATACCACATGTGGCGCATGCTAGGCGAAGGTGCACGCTTAACTGTCGGTATCGATCCATCTCACCTGTTCCTGATTCAGTTCGAAGCAATTCGTAAACTAATGGGCGATGACCAACGTGCACACCTATTGCCATTGGGTATTGAACAACTACCTAAGTTAGAAGCGTTCGATACGGTATTCAGCATGGGCGTGCTTTACCATCGCCGCTCGCCTCTCGATCATTTAGTGCAACTAAAAGATCAATTGGTATCTGGAGGTGAACTCGTATTGGAAACACTCGTGATTGAAGGTGATGAGAATGCAGTACTGGTCCCGACTTCTCGTTACGCGCAAATGCGTAATGTCTATTTCTTCCCTTCAGCAAAAGCCCTAAAAGTGTGGTTAGAATTGGTCGGTTTTGAAGATGTTCGTATCGTTGATGAAAACATCACATCCGTAGATGAACAACGTACCACAGATTGGATGACGCATAACTCTCTACCTGACTACTTAGATCCGAACGACCCAAGCAAGACTGTAGAAGGCTACCCTGCCCCTCGCCGCGCGGTTCTTGTCGCTCGCAAATCATAATTCGCTGAGATTCCTGACATTGTCTTAACTCATTTTACGAGTTAAGACATTACCCTCTTTCCTCGTAATGAGCGAGTTTGATTTTTGAATCCATTTTTCACGTCAAAATATAAGCACGCTCTAAATAAGGATGCGCTTTTATGTCCTTGATTTTTGGCTTTTCATCACTATTCCTCAAACAATAAGTAATAGAGAAACATTCTTACTTGTGAG
>NZ_JADDYG010000529.1:17569-26204 GCF_015163535.1 Vibrio sp. OPT46
TTTTTTGAATACATTTGTCACGTCAAAATATAAGTACGCTCTAAATAAGGATGCGCTTTTATGTCCTTGATTTTTGGCTTTTCATCACTATTCCTCAAACAATAAGTAATAGAGAAACATTCTTACTTGTGAGGCTTTATCGATATAAGCTAAACTCCTAAAAAATAAACAACTTAATCCAATCCCAAGGTTTTCAATGTTATTACGATTGACCCCGATTGTTGCCATCGCCTTACTATCTGGATGCTCACTAACCAAAGGCGAACAGTACCACCAAGAAACGTTAGCGGCGATTCAAAATTCAGAAGCGAATGTCAATAATCGCATTACCAACCTAGAGCTACAGCTCAGCAACCAATCGGACTATATCGACAGCCTTGAAGAACAAGTCGATAAACTACAGGTTGAACTTCTTACATTTCGCGATGAAGCAATGGCAGAAGTAAAAAAACCGAAAGAGCCGATTATTGTCCAATCTCCCGCTCCTGTGGAACCAACCCCAACTCACGATATTGTCCTTGGCTCTATCGAAAAGGTCACTGTAGAGTCGATTAAGCAAACTTTTGATGCACGTATCGACACTGGTGCCGCGACGTCGTCTTTAAATGCCGTTGATATTGAAGAGTTCGAAAGAAATGGCAAAAAATGGGTCCGATTCCACTTAGCAGACACCAGTAAATCCGAAGAAGAGAAAAGTACTTGGATCGAAGCTCCTGTCATTCGCTACGTCAAAATCCGCCAGGTTACCAGTGAAGAGTTAGAACGCCGCGCTGTGGTAGAACTTTGGGTGCGCGTTGGAAAAATTCATGAAAAAGCGCAATTTACGTTGGCAGATCGCTCACATATGAACCATCCTATTTTACTGGGTAGAGAATTTATGCGCGACATAGCACTTGTCGATGTAAGTCGTACCTATATCCAAACGGACGAAGATAAAAAATAATAAGGTAGATTATGACGTCAAAAATACCGTTTTACCTTTCTATCATCTTATTGGTGATTGCGGGCATTGCTCTGAGTGTTTTCAGACATGAAAACTACGGCGTGCCTTGGACGCCAGGCGAAACTCGCCAGGTATGGGATGTAGAAGCTCGTATTGAGTTCAATGCTAACGGCAACGAAGTAAAAGCGTCACTTGCAGCACCTCATACACAAAGTGGTTACACACTTATCGGTGAATCTGCTTCCTCATCAGGTTATGGCGTTTCCTACATCAATGACGATTCAGGCCGTCGTGCAGAATGGTCAATTCGCCAAGCTCAAGGGCCACAAACCATATACTACAAAGCCCAGTTCTTAGTAGACCCTCAGGCTAAAGTCACTCCTTTACCGCCAACGGAAGACATTACGCCACCAACGCTATCAGCACCACAAGCAGCAGCGGCAAATGCCCTTATCGAACGTGCGATGAGTCGCTCAGCCGATAATGTGACGTTTACTCGTGAGCTTATCAAAGCGCTTAATGACCCAGATAGCCAAAACTCGTCGCTACTACTGAACGATTTCAGCCGTACTGATGCACTGCATAATATTTTGCTTACCGCAGGTATACAAAGCAAAACCGTCGGTGTTATCGAACTAGAAGATGGTCGTCGACGCCAAACAATTCAACCAATGGTTCAGGTTTGGTCAGGTAAAGATTGGGTACTGTTTTCGCCAAAATCCGAACAAAAAGCAGTGAAACCCAACTTGTTAGTGTGGGATGAATCAAACGTATCCTTACTTGACCTTGTTGGTGGTAAAAATAGCCAAGTGCATTTCTCGATGATTAAGCAAGAAATGACACCACAACAAGCTACAAACAACAAAATAGAAGCAGATGGATTACTGAATATTTCAATTCATAGCTTACCTTTGGAAGAGCAAGCGATGTTCAAAACCATCATGCTCATCCCTATTGGTGCTCTGATCGTTGTGTTCTTGCGTGTGATTATCGGCCTGAAAACATCCGGTACCTTCATGCCTGTGTTGATTGCCGTTGCTTTTGTTCAAACTCAACTATTAACGGGTATTGTCGGTTTCTTGCTAATTGTAGGTACAGGCCTGATTATTCGAAGCTATTTGTCTAGGTTGAACTTATTGCTGGTAGCAAGGATATCTGCGGTCATTATTACCGTTATCATGATCATCTCGGTGTTCACCGTTGTTGCGTTTAAGATGGGCTTAACGGAAGGCCTAACAATTACCTTCTTCCCTATGATCATCTTGTCTTGGACGATTGAACGTATGTCAATCCTATGGGAAGAAGAAGGTGCGAAGGAAGTTGCTCTGCAAGGTGGTGGTTCATTGCTGACAGCGGTATTAGTTTACCTTGCAATGACGAACTCATACATTCAACACTTAACCTTTAACTTCATTGGTCTACAGTTGATTGTTCTGGCCGGTATTCTATTACTAGGTACTTACACAGGTTACCGCCTCACTGAGCTACGACGCTTCAAACCACTAGCGGAGGACTAAACGATGTTCGAAAGTTTTACTTCGCCGTCTAAGCTTCGCCATAAAGGCATTATGGGGATGAACAAGCGTAACCACAGCTATATTGGCCGTTACAATGATCGTTCTAAATACCCACTTGTCGATGACAAGCTAAAGACCAAAATTATTGCACAGGCAGCAGGAGCAACAGTTCCTGCCCTGATCGGTGTCATTCATAACCAAGCTGAAGTTAAGACTATCCACAAAATGGTTGAGAACTGGCCTGGTTTTGTAATCAAACCTGCACAAGGTAGTGGCGGTAAAGGCATTCTGGTTGTTACGTCTCACAAAAACGGGGTATATACCAAACCCTCCGGCTCTACAATTGGTAGGGATGAGGTCGAGCGTCACATTAGTAATGCGCTAGCTGGCCTTTTCTCTCTTGGTGGTAAAAATGACGTTGCTGTGGTTGAAAACTTAATCAAGTTTGATGACTGTTTTGATGGCTTCAGTTATGAAGGCGTACCAGATGTTCGGATCATCGTATTTAAAGGTTATCCAGTAATGGCGATGATGCGCTGCTCTACAGCGGCTTCCGACGGCAAAGCAAACCTTCACCAAGGTGCGGTAGGAGTAGGCATTGACATCGCGACAGGTAAAGCCGTCAGAGCGGTGCAGTTCGATCATCCAGTGACTCATCACCCTGATACAGGTAAAGACCTTTCGACCCTTCAAGTACCGCATTGGGAGCGCTTGCTGGAGCTTGCGTCAAGTGCCTGGGAAATGACAGGTTTGGGATACATGGGTACGGATATGGTGCTGGATAAAGATGAAGGACCTATGGTTTTAGAGCTTAACGCTCGCCCTGGTCTGGCAATCCAAATCGCTAATGGTGCAGGCTTGCTTCCTCGTTTGAAACACATAGAGAGCCTTGGCACACCTGCTGAGTATCCAAAACCGATTGAACGCGTCGCTTACGCGGCAGAGCAGTTCGGTGTGAAGCCGTTGTTCTAACCCTCCGACATAATGTTCGTTATTACTCGCCAGTAATTGTCATGATTACTGGCGTTTTTGTTCCCGCATCCAAAAACCTTGCACTTGCTCTCCTTATTAAACACATCCTTCTCATATATAAGTTGAATCAATGATCGAGCTAACAAAATCAACATAGATCGTTTCTTTTCTACTTTGCCTTTTGAGTATGATGAGAGCTCCCCTTACTCAACTTGAGAGGTTGGGAAATGCTAATAAAAGAAACAAATAATGATGAACCAGAGCTTGAAGAACAAGAGAGCTTAGACCAACACCTACAACGCTTGTCTGAGCTTTCTGTCCAAGCACTCGAAGAGCTTGCTGAAATGATCGAAGTCAGGGACGATATTCCAGAGGAATAAACGTCGCTTCCTCATTAAGTTCCGTTAATAAGCCGAGACTGCCGTCCTACAGTCTCGGCTTATCTTATGTATTTCGAAGCCTGCCTCGTAAACAGATACAAAAACGCCCGCATTCATTGCGGGCGTTTTGTTAGATTCGAAGTTTACGATTCAAACTCTTCAATCATCTCTTGTGCTTCGGTCTTAGGCTTATCCGTTTGACCAAAACCGCGCAGACCCACTACGTGTACGTGTTCGTGGTCTTTAAACACCTTACGTACCAGTTTGTAGGTCGTACCTTTCTCTGGGCTGATGTTTTCTGGTGCCGCGATAAGAAGCTGCATATCCAGACGGTCACATAATTCGAACAATGTCGCGATCGATTTCGCATCCAGACGCGCTGCTTCATCTAAGAACAGCAGACGACAAGGCACAATGTCTTTACTGCGCAGGCGGCGTGATTCTTCTTCCCAGCTTTGAACAACCATCAGTAGGATTGACTGACCAGTACCGATCGCCTCACCTGTTGATAGCGCGCCAGACTCAGCCTGTAGCCAACCATCTGTACCACGGTTCACTTCTACACTTAGCTCTAGGTAGTTACGGTAATCCAGTAGCTCTTCACCCAAAACCTGAGGAGAACGTTGACCCATATCGATATGTGGGTTCACACGTTGGAACAGCTTCGCCATTGCTTCGGAGAAAGTAAAGCGAGTCGATTCAAACAGGTCTTTGTGCTGCTCTTGTTGTGTCGCTAGACCGTTCAGTAGCACTTCGTGACTTTCGCGGATCTTCACGTTTAGACGTACGCCCTTCACCTGACCAAACGAAATGTTCGACAAGCCTTGATTCAGCATACGAATACGGTTTTGCTCACGCTGAATCGTCTTCTTGATGATGCTCGCTACCGACTCAGAGCTGATCGCTAGACGGTTTTCACGTTGCGTTAGCTCTTCCGTTAGACGCGCCAGCTCGACTTCCATCTCTTCGATTGCTTCAACTGGGTCATCAGTACGGATGATATCCTGACGAATACGCTCACGAAGGTGTTGGTATACAGCAATATAGAACAGAACTTTACGCTCTGGGCGAGCGTTGTCTTCTGATAGACGCAGCGCATCACGCAGGTCGTCATTGTTCGCAACCGCTAGACGCAGCGCACCCAGTGATTTATCCGACATCGAACGCAGTTCATCCGCTGACATGTAAGCCAGTTCACGCTTGTGTAGACGACGTTCAACATCGTTCTCGCGCGCCAGACGAAGTACAGAGCACCAGCCAGCTTTCGCTGCAACCACAAAGGTACGTAGCTCAACGTATTCTTTCTGAACTTTCTTCAGACGTTTCGCCAAGCCTTTCATCTCTAGTTCAGTAGAGGTGATTGTGCGCTCGTATTCGCTCTTACGGCTACGAGACGTGTGTAGACGCTCATGCAATTCATCACGACGACGCATTGCACGTTCTTCAGCACCTTCGTCCGCGTTCACGCCAAACTCTTGAAGTTCTTGTTTGAACTCTTGAACCGTTTCCAGTTTCGCTTGGTGTGAACTCTTCAATGACGCCAATACTTGGTTGTATTGGTTCATTTGGCCTTGCGACTGTTTCAACTCTTCACGAGAGCGTGTACGCATTTGTTCAGCTTGAACCAGTTTTGCTTTTAGCTGCTCGCTCAGTTCGCTGCTCTTGTTCAGTAGGTCTACTGAATCTGAGTAAGCGAAGTAGTGGCGACGCTCAACGAGATCTGAGAGTGCAAAGATTTGCTTCTTAAGATCTTGTAGCTGTTCGTCTGCCGCTTTGTATTCTGCTTCTAGCGCGTCGAATTGCTCTGGGTCAGCATCAAGCGCAGACGCAATATTCTCTAATTGCGCGACGGCTTTTGCATGGTTGCTTAAGAAGTTCTTCGCCTCTGCAAGCTGAGCGATTTTCTCTTCTAGCTCATCAAAACGCGCTTGCAATGACTCATCTTCAACAAGCACCATGTGTGACGCTAGCTTGTCCAGAGAAGACAACGCTTGCTTGCTGGTTTGAAGCTGAGAACGTTGTTGTTGCTCTTTCGCATCCAGATCCGCCAACACGCGAGCAATTTGGTTACGCTTATCACGAATAGTTGCCAGTGCTTGTTCTGGATCGGCGTCAAAAGCAACCTGAATGTGGTTAGACACAAATAGGTTAAACGCTTGGTACAAGCGCTGCATTTTCTGAGAATCAAACGCCGCTTTTGCGTGTTTCTCTACCACTTCTTCTCGTTCGTTACGCAGCAACTCTAGACGCTGCTCACGTGCCGCACGGCCAAACAATGGGATCTCAGGCAAGCGAGAGTAACGCATTTGGCGATCGTTCATACGAACGCAAACCGCGCCCTCTAACTCTTCTGCATCGAACGAGCTGTCATCAAAGGCATCGATGTCACCTTCAATGATGTACAAGTCTTCTGGACAGTCGTCTAGCTCTACCAGTTTCTCTTCGATGCCTGACAAGTCAGAAACAACGATAGCGTGACGAGCCGGACCGTACATCGCACTGAAATAAGGCGCGTCATCAATCGTGATGTCATCGTAGATCTCAGACAGCAATACACCGCCCAGCGTATCTGCCAAACCTTTCAGGCGAGGGTCATTTGAACCACCAGGAGAAGCAAGACGCTCAATCTCAGAGTCTAGCTGGCTACGGCGCTCAGCAAGCTTATCTTTAGCTAAAGACAGCTCCCTTTCTTGTTCAAGGACAACTTGCATGTGGTTCATTACCGCATGGCGATCCTCAAGCTCTTCACCGCTCTGCTCTCTCAGTTTCTCTAGCGCATCGTTCGCCGCGATCCAAGCTGGTGCTATTGCTTCAAGCTTACTGATTTCTGCCACCGCGTTTTGCTCTAGACGGCGCTGTTCACCACGCTGATCACGAACTTCTTCTTGAGCTATCTCTAGTGATTCGATTTGCGTCGCATGACGTTCACGTTCTTGTTCAAACGTAACCTCATCGGTTAGTTCAACGTGATATTGCTTTTTGTATTCAGCAACCAGTTCACGTGCTTGACGCTGCTGGTTAAGGCTGCGTTCGAGATCACGGTGTTGTGCTCGCCATTGCTGTTCGTTTTGTGCGATTTGTTGTGACTCACGCGCTTTCGCGATTGCAGTTTTCGCATGTTCAGACGCGTCTTTGCGCTCAACTTGACCAACGATGCTTTGTACCAGTTTAAGCGCGGTTTCAAACTGCTCTGCCGCTGCAGAGGACATGTCCAGTTTGTGCTTAACCGATAGCAACGCATTGGTGTTTTCTGATTCTTTGCTCTTAAGCTCAGAGACAAGCGCTTGAGCCGATTCCGCCGTTAGGCTGTCATCGCCAAGTAGCTTCTTCGCTTTCTCCAGCGCTTGAACTGCTTGTTGATATTGAAGGGCGCGAGTTTGCTGAACGTCAAGAGCTTGCTGGTAATCAGCAAGTTGCGTCTTAAGGCTATCCACCTCTTCTTCTGCAACGGTAGCTTGCTCTTCAGCCATCATCACGCGTTCTTGCGCTTCTTCCACTACCATCATTTGTTCTTCAAGACGCTCGCTCAGCTCTTCAAGATCTTCTTGGTAGCGTTCGATCTTCTCTTGCTGACGCAGCGCGTTTTGCACCAGTTGCAAGTGATCAGAAGCCGCTTGGTAGTCTTGCTCTAAAGAAGATTCGGATTCGATCAGCAGTTCCAGCTCTTCTTGAACGCGGTTAAGCAGATTGTTTTGCTCAATCAAGGTCTCGCGAGAACCAAATAACTCTGAACGCAAAGACAATGTCTGTTCTAGTTTTTTACGGCGCTCGTTGGCATGGCGCATATAGTCCGCTGCCACGTAGTTGGTCGACTCTGTAATCAAATGTTTGAACAAGTCACGGTCTGCTTGCGTGGTTTTGATCGCTTCTAGCGTCATGCGGTTTTCACGCAGCGCCGATTCCATATCTTGGAACGCTTTCTTCACGCCGCCGTTTTGTGGCAGAAGGTAGTCACGTAGCGAACGGGTAATCGCACTTGAGATACCACCGTAAAGCGATGCTTCGATCAGGCGGTAGAATTTAGAACGGTCACCAGAGTTACGCAGTTTCTTCGGAATCACACCGAATTCAAACATTTGTGCGTGGTAATCCACGATAGAAGAGAAGGCTTTAAATTGAACGCCTTCAAATTCTGCGATTGATTCTTTTACTTCATTGATTTGACGTACACGAGCTTGAGTCGCAGATACGCTTTCAACCAAGATATCTGTTGGTTTCACATGGCTTGGAAGACCTTGGATAACAAACGGTTTGATGTCTACTTTCTTATCACGACCTGCAACTTGCTGCAGTTTTACTGCGAACAATAGGCGTTGGTTACGTGAGTTCACCACGTCAAGCGCCGCATAACACGCGCCCGGCTGTAGCTTACCGTACAGACCTTTGTCGCGAGACGATTGGCTGCTGCCTGCTTCTGTCGTGTTACGGAAGTGCAGTAGCGTTTGGTCAGGAATCAATGCGGTGATGAACGCCGCCATTGTGGTTGATTTACCTGCACCGTTACCACCTGATAGCGTGGTGACCAGACCATCGATGTCAAACGTACGGGCAAAGAAGCCGTTCCAGTTGACCATGGTCAGCGATTGGTATTTACCGCGTTCAATCATGCTCATGCTTCACCCTCTTCTGTTGTTTCTTCTTGGGCTTGGTCGTCTTGATCTTCTTCAGACAATAAGCTGCCTTGGCTTGGCTCTTTGGTGTGCACTACTGCTTCACCATCACGGATCAGACGCAGCTGCGCTTCACGCATGTCATCGCCAATACGTACATCGGCACCAAAGCGGAATACCGCTTCACTGATGCTGAATTTACCGGTTTCACCG
>NZ_JADDYG010000529.1:26283-35117 GCF_015163535.1 Vibrio sp. OPT46
GACGACGAAGTGACGTACGTACTTTTTCAAACAGCTTTTCTTTATCAAGGTCAGAACCGGTAGCACGGTTCGTCACTAGCTTCATCAGCTTATTTTCATCTGCTAGAGCAAGCAGTTCGTCGTACAGCTCTTGGTTAGTGAAGATGCCTTCGTGCGCAAGACGCTCTGGGCTTAGGTAAAGGAAACACAGTACCTTACCCACCAGCATATCCAGTTCAGAAAGAACACTACGGCCAATCAGAGACGTTGAACGAGGACGAAGGTAGAAGAAACCTTCTGGCGCTTTCACCAATTCGGTGTTGTAGCGTTGGTAGAAAGAAGAAAGCTCAAGTTCGAAATCCGACAACAACGCGTGATTGTCTAGATCTTCACTTGAGATATGACGCCCTGCTCGAAGCATGCTGTCTAGCGCTGGGAACAGAGGGTTAGAAATTGCTTTTGCCAGATTCTCTGACATGTATTCATTAGTATCGGTCGATGACATTCGCTTGTACCTTTGCCCCAAATTCGTTGATTGCTTTCCAGTCTGGTTGAATCGCTTGGTAATCCGATTCTGAATACCCTAGACGTACAGCTTGATCGACGATAATGCGAGCTAAATCAAAATGATGAGTGTAAGGGTGCTGTGCAAGGTAATCTCGCAGTACCACACTCAAATCGATTGGTGTGCCTTGATCTTTATGCGCTTTCAGCATGTCACCAATTCGCTCTGCCAACTCATCATTGACTTGTTGAAACTCTTCGTATTCTACTTCCATCGGAACTTGACCCGTGACCTCGTCATCACGCAGTACTAGGGCCTCATCACGAAGGTCGGAAAGCCTCTCCGCATCTGCATAAGTCAGATACCAAGGCGCATCGAAGTAATCTTTGACAGATTGACGCAGACGCGAGCTAAACGCACGATTCTTATCCATATCGATTGCAGTACGGATAAACTTGTGCACGTGTCGGTCGTAACCAATCCAAAGGTCGATAGCTTGCTGGCCCCAGCTTGTGATTCGGTCCAGCTTCATTTGCAGACCAAACAAGGCTTCTTCGATAAACTCCAGCTCAGGGTCACCGTAAACAATTTCTTGAATATCGAGGATCTGAGTTTGCAGTTCATCACTGGCGGCTTGCAGCGTATCTTGAAGTTCACGCAACGTGCTTGATGTTTCTGACAGTAGCGCTTCACAGTTGTTGATCGCTTCACGCCAGTCTTTGTTAAGCAGATCAGCAATCTGTTGTTTAACAGACTGTTGCTGCTCATCCATCACACGTTGGTTAAGGTCGATTTGATCGAAGATCTCGCCTACAGAATATTTCAAAATTCCGTAAACGTTTTTCTTCCAGTGGCCCGGAGTGCCACCCTTTTGTGCAGCTTCAATCGCTTTTGCCATTTCATCCGCTACCATCGATAGCTGGATAGAAAGACGCAGTTTCGAGAACTCGCGATGACGCACGTAGTAGTCGGTAATTCCTATCGCTAATGGCGACAAGCGGTAAATGCTCGCTCCGTCAGTAATCTCACTGACAAAACGGCTCATAAGACGCTGCTTAACCATCTCGTTGATGGCATTGTTCGCACGGAAAGCCGAAGCTTCGCCGGTCTCATCAAAAAGTCGAGTGACGATGGCAAATGCGTCGTGCAATTCACCTTCACCCAATTCTTCATCGAACCTTTCATTACTTAGTACAGCGATAGCAATCAAAAATGCCAATCGCTCAGTGGTCAGGTTCAACGAGAAATCGTGCTGCTTAACCCAGCCAACCAACTCATCGATTGGTTGCTCTGCAGCATTGAGAGTCATCTCACTCATCGTTATTCCTGTTTATCGTTCTTCTTAGCCCACACGTGTATGTAGCGGCCTAATGAGAGGTATGGCTCTTGTCGACAAAGTTGTTTTTCTAGCGCCAACACATCTTCAAACTCGTAATCGCCCATGTATTGCATATTGCCTATGTAATCACTGAAGGAACGAATACCAGATTTGCCACAAATACTAAAACCAGAATCTTCTATCCATTGATAGACCTCTTCGGGTTTTAGGCCTTTCTGTGGCTGTAGTTTAAATCTTTTCCGGTGAGGCATGCCGTCTAAAATATGAGGAATGTTGCCACAAACCACATTTTTATAGACTAAACCGTGGTGGTTGTAGAACATGACTGATGCGATGCCTCCCGGTTTTACTTGCTCTAGAACTGTTTCAAGTGCGGCCTTAGGATCAACCAGCCACTCCATCACAGCGTGGAACATAACCAGATCGACCTGTACATCCATATGTTCACCGATGGATTGGACAGGCGAATGAATCAGGCGATACTGCTCAAGCAAACCGTTTTTTTCAATATCCTGCTTAGCCAACTGCAGCATTTCCGAAGATAGATCACATAAAGCGATTCGATGTCCGAGCTTAGCAAGCTTTTGCGACATTTGTGCCAAACCACCACCAGCGTCTAACACTTCTAGGGGTTGCTGGTCAGCATCTAATTCACTTAGAATCTGTAGAAAATCTTCCCACACAATGATTTGGCGGATCTCCCCTTTATCGGAGCCGTAAATATTTTTTGCAAATTTGTGGGCGATATCGTCGAAATTGCGGTCTTCTGTCACTTCTGCTGAGTTATCATAACGGATTGTGCCGCTATTCTGGCACAAGGAAAGCAGGAATAAAGAGGGATACCCTCATTTTTATTATCAATTGATGTTTTTTCGGACTATTTATGTATGTTTGAGCTGAAAAAAGTAGTGTCAGCCATGCTTATGCCCCTTCCGGCATTGCTGCTGATAGGCTTGTTGGGTCTTGCTCTCATTAGTTTTACTACAAAACGTAAAACTGGCTGCTTCGTTGTTCTATTCTCTTTTGTTGGCATTTTTCTTGTTGCCTTCCAACCTGTTTCAACCAAGCTTCTTATGCCGTTAGAGCGAGAGCATAAAGCCTTTTTGCCAGTTTCTGGCACCATCGACTACGTGATGGTTTTAGGGAATGGTCATGTTATCGATGACGAAATTCCACCCACCTCGCAGTTAAGCCGTGCAGCATTAATGCGCTTAACTGAGGGCATTCGTATTTTAAGAATGTATCCAGGCGCGAAATTAATCTTATCCGGCTATGCTGGCGGATCTGAAATTAGCCACGCGCGAATGATGGCGAACGTTGCCCTTGCGTTGGGAGTCGCGAAATCCGATATCATTTTATTAGAAGATGCGAAAGATACGTGGGAAGAGGCGCGTCAAGCGGCTGCATTCGTTCAACAAAAGGAAATTGTGTTAGTCACTTCTGCGAGTCACATGAGCCGTGCATTGTATGAGTTCAACGCAGCAGGCATTAAACCAATCCCAGCCCCGACCAACTTCTTAGCTATTAGCGAGATAAGTCAACCTTGGGATAAATACTCACCTAAAGCGCGTTACTTAGAACAAACAGAGCTTTATTGGCATGAGTACTTGGGCAGTATTTGGCAAAGGTTGCGTGATACTGTCGGCCAAACACCAATGGTTGAAGCAAACTAGTATTATCTTGAAGCCACAAAAAAGGAGAGCCGAAGCTCTCCTTTTTCTTTTTACGATTGAGTTATGTTCAAACTAGTCACCAGCAAACATATAGCCCTCGCCGTGTACCGTTACAAAAATCTGTGGGTTCTTAGGATCGAACTCCATTTTTGCGCGCATACGTCGAATAAGAACATCAATGGTGCGGT
Organism: Vibrio sp. OPT46; assembly: GCF_015163535.1. Classification (NCBI taxonomy): domain Bacteria; kingdom Pseudomonadati; phylum Pseudomonadota; class Gammaproteobacteria; order Vibrionales; family Vibrionaceae; genus Vibrio; species Vibrio sp. OPT46. Next base: position 29,968 of record NZ_JADDYG010000529.1, read on the forward strand.
CATTCGGCGCATCCACTCGATGGCTGATCATGTTCAAAATACGCTCACGACTTAACACCTGGTTAGGGTAAGACGATAATGCCACCAAAAGTTCATACTCTGCTTTAGTTAGTTTTACTGGCTCACCGTTGCGGCTAAGTGCGCGACGTTGAATGTCGAATGTCCACTCCCCAAAGCGCACAATGTGCTCTTCACTGGTTTCATTCGCTTTCGAGCTGCCACTGCGCGCTGCTGAAATACGCCACAGCAAGTTTTTAACGCGAACTAACAGCTCTCTCAGTTCAAAAGGTTTTGTCACATAATCGTCAGCACCCATTTCTAGGCCTACGATTTTATCAATGCTATCCGTGCGTCCTGTTACTAATATGATACCAATATCCGATTGGCTACGTAACTCACGAGTAAGCATCAGGCCGTCTTCACCAGGCAGGTTAATATCCAGCATGATCAGGTCTACATCGCCCGCTTGCAAAACTTCACGCATTTCTGCGCCACTCTCTGCTTCGCTGACTTGGTAGCCCTCATTTTGGAAATACCCCGCAAGCTTACTACGAGTTACAACATCATCTTCTACGACTAATACGTGATAGCTCATTTACACCACTTTTCTGTCTTCTTATTATCCAAGACGTATTCTATTCATAACTAGTAACATTTCTAGTCATAGATACATTAAAACGCAAGATTTAGCGTTTTTATTGATTCAAAACAAGCTTGCCCATTGCTATTAATAAACGGTCATTTTTGACCATAAAACATAACAATTGTAGTTACTGCTATTCATTTTAATTGATTACACTTAGGGGATATCCCTAATTGACTTTGTGATGCATGACTTGAAGCATCATTCAGGAGCCCAAAATGCAAGAAGTGAAAGCTTTTAATGAAAAACGCGCTGAAATTTACTGGTGGTTTTCGAGCTTGTTCGCAAAAGAACTAACAGAGAAAGAATTGGAAGCCTATCACAGTGTTGAAATTCGCAGTTTTCTCGCAGGTTTAGGTGAAAATGAGTCGCTGAAACCAGCTGTTGATAGCCTAGTTGATGCATTGAATCGGTTACAAGATCGTGAAGATGCACAACTAGAGCTTGCAGCTGACTTTTGTGAACTGTTTTTGAAGACAGAAAAATACGGCGCTCTTCCTTACGCATCCATGTACATTGGTGAATCAGGTTTACTGAATGACAAGCCAGCTGAGGAAATGGAAAAGTTGATGGCTGAATTTGGCGTTCAAGTAGACGAAAACCTAAAGGAACCTGCGGATCACTTAGCCGTTGAGCTCGACTTTCTCGGGAACATGATTATCCGCTCAAACGAGCTTGAACAAGAAAAACACATGGAAGAAGCCTTCGTTAAACAAAACGACTTTATCCAGCAACAATTGATGTCTTGGTTACCTCAGTTTTCAGACAAATGTAAAAAATTCGACGAATTTGGATTTTACTCGAGTGTCGCGAAACTATTAGTTGCATTTTGTAAACTAGACAGCGCCTACCTTCTTGGTGAATAATTGCCGCCTATTTTTAGGGAGCCTGCCTATCGGGCTTCCTGTATGCCTGAAAGTGACCAATTGTAAGTAACTTGGGTATAATATTCGTTTGCCTTAACTTAGCGCAAAGACGCTTGGTTATTTAGCAGTCAAAATGTGACTTCAAATACACAAATCTCGTGCTGAAAACATTGCTAGTCAGTCCACATAGGGCTAAAATGTGAGCGCAAACGATTAAATATGATTTATATGTAAACCGCTGAAATATAGCGGTTTTTGTGTTTTCTTAACAGGTTGATGGCAATTTCTCATCAGATAGAAAAAAGATAAAATTCATCGACCGATGCTGCTACGCACCCTTTTGTCGCACTTGGATCAACCGCTGCCGAGACACTTAGCGCCAATTTTATATTGCTAGGTGTGAAACCATTAGAGCATCAGGTACATCCAATACGACATATTTCAGTAGCTCGATACAGGACACCATTTATGGCCACGATAAAAGACGTTGCTCGCTTAGCCGGCGTTTCCACTACGACAGTTTCGCACGTTATCAATAAAACGCGTTTCGTTGCAGAAGCAACGCAAGAAAAAGTAATGAAAGCCGTTGACGAGCTGAATTACGCGCCAAGTGCCGTTGCACGCAGCCTAAAATGCAACTCAACTCGTACGATTGGCATGTTAGTAACTCAATCAACTAACCTATTTTTCTCAGAAGTGATTGATGGCGTTGAGAGCTACTGTTACCGCCAAGGCTATACTCTGATTTTATGTAACACAGGCGGGATTTACGAAAAACAACGCGATTACATTCGTATGCTGGCTGAAAAGCGCGTTGATGGCATCCTAGTGATGTGTTCTGACTTAACCGAAGAACTAAAAGAGATGCTTGACCGTCATGCGGACATTCCTAAAGTGGTCATGGATTGGGGCCCAGAGAGCTCACAAGCAGACAAGATCATGGATAACTCAGAAGAAGGTGGCTACATTGCAACCAAACATCTGATTGACAATGGTCATACGGATATCGCTTGTCTAAGCGGTCATTTTGAAAAGCTTGCTTGCCAAGAGCGCATTGCAGGTTTCCGTCGCGCAATGAGTGAAGCGAACCTAGCTGTAAATGAAGACTGGATCCTTGAAGGTAACTTTGAATGTGATACGGCCGTATTAGTTGCAGATAAAATTACCGCAATGGACAAGCGCCCGACGGCGGTATTCTGTTTTAACGACACAATGGCTCTAGGCCTAATGAGCCGCTTGCAACAAAACGGGATCAAAATTCCTGAAGATATTTCAGTGATCGGCTACGACAACATCGAGCTTGCGGAATACTTCTCTCCACCGCTAACGACTATCCACCAACCTAAACGTCGTGTTGGTAAAAATGCATTCGAAATTCTACTTGAGCGTATCAAAGATAAAGAACACGAAAAACGAATTTTCGAAATGCAACCTGAGCTTGTAATTCGAAATACTGTGAAAAAAATGAACTAAATTTCACTGTATTTAACCGTGTTAAATAAGCGCTCTACAGGGGCGCTTATTTTTTTGGGAAAATTAAGCATTCTCTAATACTTCACACAGCTCTAATAACAATTGACTAACGTTAACTCCCTGTTTTATATAAATGTAATATATATTAAGAACTCCTTTTCAAAGGCCAATTTGCACCTTTCCATATGCAAAATAGAGCATTCAATCTATCATTTTTATTGAACCGAAATCACACTTTTAACGCTAAACCGTGATGTTAATTCAATATAAGAAGTATGCTCATTGTGTCACGCACAGGGCAAACCATTCGAAAGAGTGGGACGCAAAGCCTCCGGCCTGAACCATATTACGATATGGAAGGTAGCGGGGTTACCGATGGCAAGTGTGTAAGCAATGACTTTACTCTGTAATGACATTGTTTTTACGCATGTTTGCTACTCTCTCGGACCTGACTTTTGGTGGCGTAATATTAATTACACCGAGATAACAAAACATGGATAAACCGATACTCAAAGACTCTATGAAGCTATTTGAGGCACTTGGTAATATCAAGTCGCGCTCAATGTTTGGTGGCTTCGGACTATTCGCTGATGAAACAATGTTTGCACTAGTGGTAAACAATCAGCTTCATATCAGAGCAGACCAAAAAACTTCATCTGACTTCGAGAAACAAGGGCTAAAGCCTTACGTTTATAAAAAACGTGGCTTTCCAGTCGTTACAAAGTACTACGCTATTTCCAGCGATTTATGGGAATCAAGCGAACGCTTAATCGAAGTAGCGAATCAATCATTGAAAAAGGCAAAGCTTGAGAAAGAACAGCAAGCAAGTACAAAGCCTAACCGTTTGAAAGATTTGCCTAACTTACGACTGGCTACCGAGCGCATGCTAAAAAAAGCCGGCATCGAATCCGTAGAGAAGCTTGAAGAGGAAGGTGCGCTTAACGCCTATAAAGCGATAAGAGATACGCACTCTGCAACCGTCAACATTGAGTTGCTATGGGCACTAGAAGGTGCTATCAACGGCACTCATTGGAGTGTAGTACCTCAAGCTCGCCGAGATGAGTTGATGAACGGCCTCCAATAAAAGTCGGCCTAAAAACTATCTTGTAAAACCGCAGTCTAATCTGCGGTTTTTTTGTGAAATTTTTTCGGTTTTCCTACTGTCTTATTACATATATCCCAAATTGGAATCAAAATTATGAATAAGAAACTGATATTAGGTCTCATCCTACTAGCGGCTATCGTCTTTTTAGGTATTAACTTTGGCCAGTATTTAACCTTAGAGAATGCAAAAGCCCAACAAGAAGCACTAACTACATACATCGATCAGAATTTTGTATTCTCGGCTGCGATTTACTTTTTTACCTACATTGCAATTACCGCTTTTTCTATCCCAGGAGCGGCAGTAGTCACCTTACTTGGTGCAGCCTTATTTGGTTTTTGGACAAGCTTGCTACTGGTTTCTTTCGCTAGCACTATGGGGGCAACACTGGCCTTCTTGAGCAGCCGATACTTATTGCGTGACTGGGTACAAAACAAATTCGGAAATAAACTCAACGCAATTAATCAAGGTGTCGAAAAAGACGGAGCTTTTTATCTATTTTCCTTGCGTCTAATCCCTGTATTCCCTTTCTTTCTAATCAACTTACTGATGGGCTTAACACCGATGTCTGTAGGTCGATTTTATCTCACTAGCCAAATAGGTATGCTGCCAGGCACAGCCGTATATCTGAATGCAGGTACTCAGTTAGCAACAATTGAAAGCCTATCGGGCATTGTTTCACCCGCAGTATTAGCGTCTTTTGCGCTATTGGGACTATTTCCAATCATCACTAAATGGGTTATGAATAAAGTAAGGCCGACACCAAGTCAGCAAAACTCGTAATTGGTGAAGTGGGTATTTTGATGAAAATATTTATCGCTAAAAACCCAGCAGAAGCACACATTGTATGTGAGCTGCTTAAAGTGGAACAAATTTACTGTGAAGTTCGTGGAGAAGGTATTTTCGGCTTAAAAGGAGAACTGCCGTTTGGTGATGATACCGATCCTTATGTGTGGCTTTTTGACACTGCACAAAAGATGAAAGCTGAAGAAATAGTAAAAGCATATCGAAAACAATCCGATAGGCATGAGTATCAAGATTGGCAATGCCCAAAATGTCATGAAAT
>NZ_JADDYG010000529.1:35127-36779 GCF_015163535.1 Vibrio sp. OPT46
CGGAGAAGGTATTTTCGGCTTAAAAGGAGAACTGCCGTTTGGTGATGATACCGATCCTTATGTGTGGCTTTTTGACACGGCACAAAAGATGAAAGCTGAAGAAATAGTAAAAGCATATCGAAAACAATCCGATAGGCATGAGTATCAAGATTGGCAATGCCCAAAATGTCATGAAATAAACGAAGGGCAATTTGGTGCATGTTGGCAATGTGGATATCAACTAGGAGAGCTATAGCGGCTCTCCTATTCAGTGGATGCACTCAGTTTTAAGCACATACAGCTTGCTGTTTAATAAACTCGATGGAGTGTTGATTGAAGTCTTCTGGACGCTCTACATTGCATACATGACCACAATTCGGGATTTCTCGTAGAATGCTGAGCTTATGTGCTGCAACCATTTCTTTGACAGGTTTAATAAACATGTAATCCCTGTCGCCCATTAAGTAAAGAGTCGGAATGGGTAACTCTCGATCTTTAAAATATTTCATTAACGGATTTACATCAGCGGCAAGAATAAACCAACGTTTAAATTCTTTTTGGCAAAGCTTCTTGGCTTCGCGAATAAAAAGGTGGCGAGATTCTCGTTGGCTTCTTTGAGGCATAACAATATAAGCGAACAGTTTGTAGAGCCACATGTACGGTAGGATATGCTTACAAAAATTACCTAATTTCACCAATATCTGAGAACGAGTGTTAAGCCTTGTGACAGCACCGCCGAGCACCATCGAACGTACGCGCTCTGATGACAATTCAGCAAGGTTTCGAACAATAATAGTACCAAGCGACATACCGACAAAATGAGCGGATTGGATCTTTAAATGATCCAATACTTTCAAAATATCTTGGGTAACTTCCGTAAAGGTATAACGGCTAGCAATGAGCTCTTTAAGTAACTGATTTGACTTTCCATGACCTCTTAAATCGATCAGCAATAAGTTAAAGTGTTGCTTGTAAGCTTTAATTTGCTTGAACCAGATAGAAGAGCTACCACCAGCACCGTGCACAAATACAACCCACTCATTACTAGTAGGGTGCAAATAGGTTTTATGAAAAAGTAGCGGCTGGGTCATATTGAGTATCAAAAAGATCGTGCTATTGAGTAAAAAGCCATCCTACCACACTCCCCTTACTCAAGATAATAAAGGCACCTCATTCGGTGCCTTTCGTTACAATTTTAAGTCAAACTAACGCTGAGTGGTAAAGCTGCAAATAAGATTCTGCGGCCTTTTGCCAACAAAAGTCTTGTTGCATCGCGTGCAACTGTACTTTATTCACTTCAGGCTCGTTTTGAGCGTAGAGCAACAGTGCCCTTAGCATCGTTAACAACAATGCCTGCGGTGTCGGTTCGAAAAAAACAAACCCCGTTGCTTCAGATGGGTTTACATCATAATCGCTAACGCTGTCCTTTAAGCCACCAACACCGCGTACTATCGGTAATGTCCCATAAGCCATACTATAGATTTGGTTTAAGCCACATGGTTCAAACTCAGAAGGCATCAAGAAGAAATCAGAACCAGCTTCAACGATATGCGCAAGTTCATTGTCATACGCTTCTACAAAGGCAAATTTGCTAGAAAACTTCGCGGCAACCTCTCGTAACTGAGCGGCAAGAACAGGGTCTCCGGTCCCAACGACAACTAGCTGAACATCGT
>NZ_JADDYG010000530.1:0-900 GCF_015163535.1 Vibrio sp. OPT46
TAGCTACAGGATGCTTGGTTCAACGAGAATGGTTTCTTTGTAGAGGAAGCGAGAGAGGCTTTGGGAGGAACAACGAAGGAAATCAGCATGTTAAAAATGACGAAAGTAGATACTGAACAGGTATTATTCGAAATAAGCCCAAAACACTTTAAGTCTGAATTAAGAGCAAACACCGCTGAATGCCCTACTTACAAAGTATTTGCTGTCTTAGGCTTTTTCTTTTGCAACGCCCTTTCAGAAACTCTCTTCAAAAAAAGGCTCAAAATCTATATAGATAGGCTTGGCTTATCACCTGCAGATGCGATGGCATAACGAATATCATCAATAAATCGCCCCTCTGTCTCAATAATGCCGTCAGAGAATGTGACTGGCTGATGTGGCCCAGCAAGTAGAACAATATTAGTAAAATCAGAGACATTAAAGTTCTCTGCTACAACATTTTTGGAATGAAAATCGATGACGGTCTTTGCGACTTGATCTTCCAGTAACAAAAGCTGTTCTTCGGTAATTTTCATACGCGCCAAAGCAACGCGAACACACTTATCGTGGGTAGTCGTCTGCTCTTTTATGATTTCGGTATATTTGTCGTTGAGCTTGGAGTTCTCTGCATAGCTATAATATAAAGGTCCGTGCAGCGTTATATTTTTATCTTCATCAACGTAAACGAGATCCAACAACTCTAATGCTTTTAAGTAATCGGACATGCTCTGCTCAGACAAGTCATACTTTTTCTTTAAAATAGAATAGCCGTCTTTACCTCGTAACATTCTCAATTCACGATAAAAGTCGTAAAGGTGAGGGAATTGAAAGAATACTTCATCCTGTGTGCGACTAAAGTAATCCTCGTCTTCACCTTGCAATTGATTTGCGAGCTTTTGTAGTTCATCTAACGTGCAATCA
>NZ_JADDYG010000530.1:910-11578 GCF_015163535.1 Vibrio sp. OPT46
TGTATATTTGTCGTTGAGCTTGGAGTTCTCTGCATAGCTATAATATAAAGGCCCGTGCAGCGTTATATTTTTATCTTCATCAACGTAAACGAGATCCAACAACTCTAATGCTTTTAAGTAATCAGACATGCTCTGCTCAGACAAGTCATACTTTTTCTTTAAAATAGAATAACCGTCTTTACCTCGAAGCATTCTCAATTCACGATAAAAGTCGTAAAGGTGAGGGAATTGAAAGAATACCTCATCCTGCGTACGACTAAAGTAATCCTCGTCTTCACCTTGCAATTGATTTGCGAGCTTTTGTAGTTCATCTAACGTGCAATCAACCGCTCTACAATATTCCAGCAACTTATCTAAAGCGAGATTCGTGCTTGTAAGATGTCTCTTAAAGGTAGATAGTGGCATACCCATTTTCTCAGATAGCTCTCGATATGTTAGCCCTTTTGTTTTAATCGCTTGGCGTAATGCGGCTAGCAAGTATTCGGGAGTCAGATCTCTCATCTACAATTCCTTTTGGCAATGTTACAGCTGTATAGTATTTGTAACAATTTAGAACCGCTTGGCAAGGTATAAGTTCATATTTTTATAAGAAAAACATGAATTAATATACCGAAAAGAGAATTCACACAACAAATGAAAAATTCAATATGAATTCAATTTCATTATAGATATAAAATAATATGCAAAATAAAAGTGAAGCAATTACTCTAAATCATCGTGATTAATTTTAATAGTAACGTAAAGTTGAGAATATAAACCTATTCTCTCTACAAAAATCTAGAATAATTAACCTAAAAGGAACAGAACGGTAAATGCATAATAATTCACCGCTCTCTATTAGCATTTTTGCAATGCTATTCAAGTAGACTAGTCCGCTAGTTTCACTGCAGTACCAAATGCCAAAATTTCCGAAGAACCATCTACGATTGAGCTTGTGGTAAATCGAATCCCTACAATTGCATCGGCACCTTTAGATTCAGCGTCCGCCACCATGCGCTGTATAGCAATATCACGCGCGTCGGTCATCATTTCCGTGTAACCACGAATTTCGCCGCCAACAATGCTCTTGATACCCGCCATGAGGTCACGGCCAATATGCTTTGATTGAACAACATTACCAGTTACAACCCCTCTGATTTCAGAGATCTGCTGGCCAGGAATGCTTTCGGTCGTTGTGTAGATCATTTTTAATCCCTTATAAACGTAAAAATTTATACCCAAGCTACCTTATAACTAACATAAGATGCTAACCAATAAATTGAGAAGACTGATAAACAATACTCTAAATAGCCAAGCTAAAAGTCATTTGGGTATAAATTTTAGCAATAAAAAAGGAGAGCTAATGCTCTCCTTCTCTTAATCCTAAACTGCTAATTAAAGAGCAGCTTTCGCTTTTTCAACTAGAACTGCAAATGCAGCTTTGTCGAATACTGCGATGTCCGCAAGGATCTTACGGTCGATCTCGATAGATGCTTTCTTAAGACCGTTGATGAAACGGCTGTAAGATAGACCATTTTGACGAGATGCCGCATTGATACGTGCAATCCATAGTTGACGGAATTGACGTTTCTTAGCGCGACGGTCACGGTAAGCGTATTGACCAGCTTTAGTAACTGCTTGGAAAGCTACGCGGTAAACACGTGAACGCGCACCGTAGTAACCTTTAGCTTGTTTTAGAACTTTCTTATGACGTGCACGAGCTTGTACACCACGTTTTACGCGAGGCATTATGCTTCTCCTAAACTAAACGATTGATAACTAAAAAGAATTAAGCGTATGGCAACATACGGATTACTGCAGCCACTTCACATTTTGGAAGGATTGCATTTGGACGTAGTTGACGCTTGTTCTTAGTAGTACGCTTAGTCAGGATGTGACGTTTTGTAGCGTGCTTGTACTTAATACCACCAGCAGTTTTCTTAAAACGCTTAGCAGCACCTTTGTTGGTTTTCATCTTAGGCATGATGAATAACTCCGCATTGAGTAGGTTTAATAAACAACGTAATTAGGGCGAACAAAACCCAGCCGTTATGCCTTTATCGAAAGGAAAGCGGCTAGGTTTTAATTACTTGATGAGCCGTTAATTACTTCTTTTTAGGGGCTAGCACCATGATCATCTGGCGACCTTCAATCTTCTTAGGGAAAGATTCAACTACAGCAATTTCTGCAGTATCTTCCTTAAGACGATTTAGAACGTCAACACCGATGTCTTGGTGTGCCATCTCTCGGCCACGGAAGCGAATTGTTACTTTCACTTTGTTGCCTTCTTCAAGGAAACGCGTCAGGTTGCGTAGTTTTACCTGATAGTCTCCAATATCAGTTCCAGGACGGAATTTTACTTCCTTGATCTGGACCTGCTTTTGCTTCTTCTTCTGCTCTTTAGCAGTTTTGCTCTTCTCGAAGAGGAACTTACCATAGTCCATCACACGACAAACAGGTGGCTCGGCGTTAGGACTGATCTCAACGAGATCCATACCAGCTTCTTCAGCAGCTGCAATGGCTTCTTGAATCGATACAACACCAACTGATTCACCGTCAGCGCCTGTTAGTCGAACTTCACGAATACCACGAATTTCACCGTTGATACGGTGCGGGTTTTGTTTTACCGGCTGTTGGCCACGTCTTCCGCCTTTAATAGCTTATTCCTCCAGATTGAGCTTACGGCTAGAGATCTCGTCTTGGATGTATGCAATAAAATCATCCACTTTAAATTTACCAAGATCTTTACCTTTACGAGTACGCACTGCAATTTCGCCAGCTTCCATTTCTTGGTCACCAACAACAAGCATATACGGTACACGCTTCAAAGTATGTTCGCGGATTTTAAAGCCAATCTTCTCATTTCTCAAGTCCGCTTTAGCTCTAATTCCACTTTTTTGTAGTTTTTGTACTATTTCTTGAACATAACCTGACTGTTTATCAGTAATGTTCATAAGAACTGCTTGTTCTGGCGCCAACCAAGTTGGGAAGAAACCAGCATATTCTTCGATAAGGATACCGATGAAGCGCTCTAGTGAACCTAGAATCGCACGGTGAATCATTACCGGTACAAGACGTTCATTGTTTTCACCTACATAAGTTGCACCTAAGCGACCTGGTAGGTTGAAGTCTAGCTGGACAGTACCACACTGCCACGCACGGTCTAGACAATCGTATAGTGTGAATTCAATCTTAGGACCGTAGAACGCACCCTCGCCTTCTTGAATTTCGTATGGAATATCCATCGATTCAAGAGACTGCTTCAATGCTTCTTCAGATTGATCCCAGATTTCATCTGAACCTACACGTTTCTCTGGACGAGTAGACAGTTTCACTACGATGTTGTCGAAACCAAATGTTTGGTACGTATCGTACACCATCTTGATACAGTTTGTTACTTCTTCTTGAATTTGGCTCTCAGTACAGAAAATGTGAGCGTCATCCTGAGTAAAGCCACGTACACGCATAATACCGTGTAGTGCACCAGATGGTTCGTTACGGTGACATGAGCCAAACTCAGCCATACGTAGCGGTAAGTCGCGGTACGATTTTAGACCTTGGTTGAAGATCTGTACGTGACCTGGACAGTTCATTGGCTTAATCGCGTATTCACGGTTCTCAGAAGAAGTTGTGAACATTGCATCAGCGTATTTGTCCCAGTGCCCAGAGCGTTCCCAAAGAACACGGTCCATCATAAGTGGACCTTTCACTTCTTGGTAACCGTACTCATCTAGCTTAGCGCGGATGAATACTTCTAGATCACGGAAGATAGACCAACCATTGTGATGCCAGAACACCATACCCGGTGCTTCTTGCTGCATGTGGAATAGGTCGAGTTGCTTACCAATCTTACGGTGATCACGCTTCGCCGCTTCTTCTAGGCGAGTTAGGTGCGCTTTCAGTGCTTTCTTGTCGTGGAAAGCCGTACCGTAGATACGTTGAAGCATTTTGTTGTCGCTGTTACCACGCCAGTAAGCACCTGCAACATTCAGCAAAGTGAAGTGTTGACAGAAGCTCATGTTAGGAACGTGAGGACCACGACACATGTCGATGTATTCTTCATGGTGGTAAAGGCCTGGACGATCATCACGAGATACGTTTTCGTCTAGGATTTCCACTTTGTATGGTTCGCCACGTGATTCAAACGTATCACGCGCTTCCTGCCAGCTTACTTTTTTCTTAACCACTTCGTACTTGGTTTTCGCTAGCTCTTTCATACGCTTTTCAATCTTTTCAAGATCTTCTTGCGTTAGAGATTCGTCTAAGTCGATATCGTAGTAGAAGCCATTGTCGATGGTTGGACCGATCGCCATTTTAGCTTGAGGGTAAAGCTGCTTAAGAGCGTGACCAAGAAGGTGAGCACAAGAGTGACGAACGATTTCTAGACCGTCTACTTCATCTTTAACTGTGATGATTTCAAGGCTTGCGTCTTCTTCAATTAGATCACACGCATCAACGCGGTTACCGTTTACACGACCAGCGATAGTTGCTTTTGCAAGACCAGGACCGATCGATTGCGCAACTTCCATAGTAGAAACTGGGTTGTCAAATTGACGCTGACTGCCGTCAGGAAGAGTAATAATAGGCATGCTATGTCCTTTACAGTGGTGTTGCACACCAAGCAACACATGTTATTCAAATTAGAAGCTATTTGTTGAAAATAGTTGAGAGTCAATAAAGGCCTCTCGGTAACACGAATACCGGACCGTTATCGAAAATGGGATTGTACCTAGCTCACATTTAGAATGCAAAGCGCGATTTTGTTTTGTCATAAGAACTTAACCGCAGACCCGTCACTACAATCTGATCATGCTTTTTTTAAGAGACCGCATAGCTGATGAATGGAATTGCCCCTCAATGAACTTACACAACAAATTACAATATCCCCTATTACGTGTGAACCGATACAAAGCCTAACACGCTGGGCGAGAGCTCAACGTGCGATTTAGGTATATAGTTGTTTTATAGAGTAGTTTGTATGTAGGTATTCATCATGGTCTATTTCAAATCGCGCTTTATGGTGCTTCTAAGCACCTCGATATGTTCTTTGCAAGCCTTCGCATCAAATGACTTATATGGCCCGCTGCGTTCTTACGCACAATCCCCAATGCAAGTGGTTAGTCACACCAACATACTGCGTTCAGGACATAGTCTGCCCTATGGTTTTGTCGAAGCCTATGGTTCAGGAACCGTGGCAAGTGTTTGGGCTCATACTGATGAATACGCACTGGATTATTACCACAATCAAATCGAATTAGGCAGCAAATGGCAAGTCAGCAACCGTTGGCAGTTGGAGCTCAACTATCGATGGGTCTTTGCCGCTGACAACCATTTAGATGGACTGACGAAAAGCTTCCATAAACTTTTCGGTATCGGACAAAATGGGCGGGATAAAGTAGACAGAGATCGTTTTTACATTTCAATGCCGCAATATGATGTGCTTGAAGATGATTTCGAAGGACAAACACTGGCCAATAACCTATCTACTTACTTACAGTATCAAGTGTTCCAAAATGAACATCACGGCCTATCGATTGGCGGCAGTTTGTATTTTAACGATGTGGCTCACGGCACTTTTCAAGGTAGCAGTTTCGAGCAAGGCTTCCAATTAAACTACAGCTACTTAAGTGATGCTCATGCATTTTATTCGATGATTGGCATGACTTTTCGCTCGGATGACCGTGCCTTGCTCGATCTGCCCTATCGACATAATACGATTGCCATTGCGGGTGGGTACCGTTATGCCTTAGAGGATAACCATCACCTGATGTTGGAATATCATTGGTATCAAGGCTCAACAGAAGGGCCCACAGAGTTTGCTGATGCCTCTAATGAACTGGTATTAGGCTATCGATATCTAATGGAAAATTCAGCGCTTGAGTTTTTAGCCGTAGAGAACGCAAGAAACATGGATAACAGTACCGATATCGCTTTCACAATAGGATATCGGTACATATTTTCATCAAGTTGATGAGAGCTATAGATTTAGCGTTGGTGCAACTGCGGCTGCGACTTGAGCATCGGTTGCATTGATCGGCAACGTAAACGAGCGATATTGGTCACCAGCCAAACTGAGCGAACGGTCAATCTCTGCCAAACAATGCATGACCTGCCCTTCCAGAATAAAAGAGAGCTCAATTTCTTTTGATGAGATAAAGCCGTTGTTACGGAACTCTAGCTCTTGATAAATACCAGAGCGAGAGGCAAACGAGCCACCGCGCAAAAAGCCTTTTTCAACATCGGCTTTAACCATTGTGAAGCCAGCTTGCTCGATCGCTTGAATAACCCGAGATGCTACTGGTAGTGGTTTCACTTCAATATAGTCACGGTCACGCGGGTCAATCGCAAAATCAATATCTAACGTCGTTTCGACCCAAACATGACATTGATTCTTAAGTGCGCTAACCGCAGTAATTGGCGTTTCATCATGCAGTTTTAGCTCAAACGGAACCTGCTTTTCTTCATTAGGTTGAATCACAAAAGGGTCAACTGCTTTCAATTGATCAATAGTGAAGGTTTGGTAACTTACGCTATCATCCACTTCGACTTTCATTTCCGTGTTCAATTTAATCGTAATAGCATCAATTTGTTGTTCGACGTCTCCGCCTTTGATATGAACATGCCCTTTCAGCGTCGCTCCTTGAAACACGCTCATTTCGTCCAAAATGGTATCTACTTTTGCAGAGCCGATCCCCAGTGATGCTTTCAATTTTTTAAACATACTTTTCCTTTTTTAGCGATTTTTCTTCTAATAATCGTTTGTTTACACAATTGTTTTCTGCTGTGCAAGCAATAGACCACAAGAAAATGTTTGAATTCAATCATCAATCCAAATAATGCTCAGCAGTAAGAGTCATTCAGCCCTTCAATAGGATTGCTCGGTCACTAAGCGGTACGTTCGTCGAGAAATGTTTGCAATTTGTACCTAAATTAAGCAGTATTTGTATAGTCAAATAAAGGGAAATCATTATGTCTGCACCACTCTACATTCAAATTAAACAATTTATCCTGGATAAAATTGATGCTGGAGAGTGGGTAGTTGGTCATCGCATCGCCACCGAGATTGAGCTTACCGAGCAATTTGGTGTCAGTAGAATGACAGTGAACAAAGCAATTCGGGATTTAGTTAATGAGGGCCGATTACAACGTCGCCCACGCTTAGGCACGTTCGTGTGTGATCCTGGTGAAAAGTCAGAATCTCCCCTGCTAGACATTCGAAACATTGCCGAAGAAGTCAGCGATAGAGGGCGAAAGTATGGCAGTAAAGTGCTCAAACAGATTGCTATAAAAGCAGATGACAACATTGCGACAAAACTCGGCGTTATGTTAGGCACGACAGTGTTTTACAGTGAAATTATTCACTATGAAGACCAAACGCCGATTCAATTGGAGCTCCGCTGGGTGAATAGCCAATATGCCCCGAGTTATTTAAATCAAGACTTCACACAAATCACTCCAAATCAATACCTGTCAGATAATTGCCCACTCAGCGCGATAGAACATACTGTAGAGGCAATTGTGCCTGAAAGCCGTATTAAGCAAGACTTAAAAATGCAAGCCAATGAACCTTGCCTTCTCTTGAATCGCAGAACGTGGAGCCAAGATAAGTTAGTCAGTACCGCCCTACTTTATCACCCTGGTAACAAATATAAGCTGAGCTCAAAAGTGCTCATTTAAGGACAAGATTTGTCCTCTAGATCTACGTTTTGATCACATTTTAGCAACATCAATCTTGTCAGTGTTCTTATTTTGCTCTATTTATTTGTATATACATTTAATGATACAAATAAACACAGGGACACAAACATGGATTTGCTGATTGAAAACGCACGTCTAGTTACCATGCAATCGGGAGAATGCGGATACCTTCCAACGCCTCCAGCGCGCATTGGTATTCAATCTGGAAAAATCGTTGCGATCAGTACCTGTGCCATTGGTGAAGACGCACCGCAAACCGAGTCTCTGTTGTCTGCCCAACATTACCCTCAGAGTATCGATCTTCAAGGCCAGTTAGTTCTGCCAGGTTTGATCGACTGCCACACTCATCTTATTTACGCGGGCAATCGTGCCAACGAATTTGAAATGCGCTTAAACGGCGTGCCATATCAAGAAATTTCCAAACAAGGCGGCGGGATTCTCTCAACGGTACATGCGACACGCTCTGCAACCGAAGCACAACTAGTTGAGTTAGCGTTACCACGTTTAGATGGGTTACTCGCGAGTGGCGTCACTTCTGTCGAGGTGAAATCTGGCTATGGATTGACACTGAATGATGAAATAAAAATGCTCCGTGCCGCCAAAATGCTAGAGCAAGAGCGCAAAGTTAAAATCACCACTACACTTCTCGCCGCTCACGCTATTCCGCCAGAGTTTCAAGGTCGTGCAGATGATTATATTGAGCACATTTGTCAGGACATAATCCCTGTTGTCGCAAAGGAAGAATTAGCTACGAGTGTCGATGTTTTTTGTGAATCGATTGGTTTCAATCTTGAACAAACAGAAAAAGTGTTTGTAGCTGCAAAACGCCACGGCTTAAAGGTTAAAGGGCATACTGAGCAACTTTCTAATCTCGGTGGTACAGCCCTCACTGCGCAATACAACGGTCTGTCAGCGGATCACATCGAGTTTTTAGATGAGCAAGGTGTTAAAGCACTTGCTCGATCAAACACCGTCGCCACTCTATTGCCTGGCGCTTTTTATTTTCTAAGAGAGACTCAGTTACCACCGATTGAGTTATTGAGAGAGCATAACGTGCCGATGGCAATTGCTACGGACGTCAACCCAGGTACATCACCATTTTCTGATCTCACACTCATGCTGAATATGGCGTGCACGCTATTTCGCCTTACACCGCAAGAAGCACTGCGTGGTGTAACGCAACATGCAGCCAAAGCTCTGGGTTATCAAAACTCACGTGGCGAAATCAAAGTAGGGTTTGATGCGGACTTCTCTAT
This sequence comes from Vibrio sp. OPT46, assembly GCF_015163535.1. Taxonomy (NCBI): domain Bacteria; kingdom Pseudomonadati; phylum Pseudomonadota; class Gammaproteobacteria; order Vibrionales; family Vibrionaceae; genus Vibrio; species Vibrio sp. OPT46. The sequence goes on from NZ_JADDYG010000530.1 coordinate 9,844, forward strand.
CTGGGATATCGAAAGCCCTGCGGATTTAAGCTATCAAGTCGGAGCAAAACGTCTGGTAGGTCGTATAGTAAATGGTGAATACATTTCACACGGAGGCCAATAATATGTCTCAATTCGACCTACACTCTCCCCTATTTCATTGGCAAGGCCGTCATGATGCCGAGGACGGCAAGCTTGGTCAGCGAATTCATCACGTTGTTCAACGCCAAAAAGCAGATGAGTTGAGTGCCGTTGCGCATGGCGTCTCATTACTCGGTTTTGCTACCGACGCTGGCGTTGCGAGAAACAAAGGACGCATTGGCGCGAAAAAAGCGCCAGACTTAATCCGACGAGCACTCGCTAATTTAGCATGGCACCAAGACGCCCCACTATATGACTTAGGTACTGTGGTGTGTGAAGACGACTTACTGGAAGAGAGCCAAGCTCTATGTGCAGCAACCATTTCAAGCGCACTGCCCCATACGCCAGTCATCGTGCTGGGTGGTGGGCATGAGATTGCGTGGGCCTCGTTTTCCGGCTTAGCGGAATATTTTAAAGCGCACCATCCAGAGAAGAAGCCTAAAATCGGCATTATCAATTTCGATGCGCATTTCGATTTGCGCGCATTCGAGAGTAACCTCGCCGACATAAGACCGAGCTCTGGTACACCCTTCAACCAAATTCATCATTTTTGTCAACGTAACGATTGGGACTTTCATTACGCTTGTATTGGTGTAAGCCGCAGTAGCAACACTAAAGCGCTATTTGAAAAAGCAGATGCGTTAAATGTTTGGTATGTAGAGGACAATCAGCTCTGCTACTTAAACCACAGTTATCACTTAACTCAGCTTCAGCATTTTATTGACGACTGTGACCACCTCTATTTGACCATTGATCTGGATGTATTTCCTGCCGCAACCGCACCTGGAGTCAGCGCACCAGCAGCTCGGGGAGTGAGTTACGACACAATTGCCCCCTTTTTAGATCGAATTCTTCATTACAAAAATAAGTTAATGCTGGCTGATATCGCCGAATACAACCCAAATTATGACGTCGATAGTCAAACAGCACGATTAGCTGCCCGTTTGTGTTGGGATATCGCCAACGCAATGGCGGAAAAACAGCACAAACCATAATGCATCCCAGATGCCACTGATTATTACGACCAAGCAAGTACTTGGTCATCACGAGAAACTAAAGGAGTCTGAAATGACACAGCGCCAGGGACAAGATCCACGACTTGATACAAGCAGAACAATTCGTGCACCTCACGGAGATAAACTGCGCGCAAAATCTTGGCTAACCGAAGCCCCTCTTCGTATGCTGATGAACAACCTTGATCCTGATGTTGCAGAACATCCACATTCACTGGTTGTATATGGCGGCATTGGCCGAGCAGCGCGAAACTGGGAATGTTACGACAAGATTGTTGAAGTACTTGAAAGACTCGAAGATGACCAAACGCTTTTAGTTCAATCAGGCAAGCCTGTTGGTGTTTTCCCTACTCATAAAAATGCCCCACGCGTGCTTATCGCAAACTCAAACCTTGTTCCGCATTGGGCAAACTGGGAACACTTCAACGAGCTCGATAAACAAGGCTTGATGATGTACGGCCAAATGACCGCTGGCAGCTGGATATACATTGGCTCGCAAGGTATCGTACAAGGCACATACGAAACGTTCGTATCTGTTGCAAAAAAACACTTTGACGGTGAAGCAAAGGGCCGTTGGATTCTAACAGGTGGTCTCGGTGGCA